>CAVACC010000046.1:0-23139 GCA_963587495.1 Clostridia bacterium
TACACGGATTTATAGTGCTAATATAAGTAAAGCGATTATCATCTCTCTTAAAAAATCCGTGTAATCCGTGTAATCCGTGCCTAAAAACTGTAAAGGACTGACTTTATGACACACCCTCTTCTTATTAGCTGCACGTTAAATTTCTTGCACAAAAACAAGAAAAAAGCAGCAAGAATACTTTTGCATAAATATTCACAGCCATAGCTTAGTTAACTATGAAAAAAAAATTTCATAGTTAGGAAAAAAGATTTTCCCAGTTAGGCGGATGATAAAACCTAACTGGGAAACAATTTTTTGGCTGTTATTGTATGAATATACGGTATAAACATACAGACTGATTACTATGCTTCTATATCTTTCACCAAACCTTCCACATAGCGGCAAAGAATATTGATACCCTTCACATTCTCGCCTCCCTCAGGAATAATAATGTCGGCATAACGCTTGGTAGGTTCTATAAACTGCTCGTGCATGGGCTTGAGCACTTTCAGATAACGGTCCACGACCATAGAGACCGTACGTCCACGGTCGATAGTATCGCGCTGAATATTTCTGATCAGTCGCTCGTCGGGATCGGCATCCACAAAAACCTTTAGATCCATCAAATCGCGTAACTTCTTGTTGAGCAGCGTCATAATACCCTCTATGATAATGACAGGCTTGGGCTCCACATGAATCGTCTCTGCCTCACGGTTACACTTGAGGTAACTGTAGGTAGGTTGCTCAATAGCCTTTCCGTTACGCAAATCATTGAGCTGCTTGTGCAACAACTTCCAGTCGAAAGCATCAGGATGGTCGAAGTTGATGGCATGACGCTCTTCGTCTGTCATGCCCGTTGTGTCGTTATAGTAAGAGTCGAGAGGCACCACAGCCACAAAGTGAGGAGGTAAAGCCTCAACAATTTTTCTCACCACAGTGGTCTTGCCCGAACCGGTTCCTCCGGCTATACCGATGATGGTTATTTTGTCTTTATCCATAGTTTTAATTTATTATTGAACTTTAGATAGGTTCAGAAGTTATAGAAGTTAAAAGAGCTACTCATTTGTAGAGCAAACACTTAGAGCACATCTTCGAACATTTTGCGATAATATTCAGCCTTCTTTTCCACGGCTAAGGGATAAGCCCTGCTGCTGCTCGGCATGCGATAGAGTCTGAGCGTACGTCCCTCGAAACCGAACTCCACATAGCCTCCCATAGGCGGTGTGGCTGTGATGCCGTAATGCTCGGAGAAGATGCGGGTGGCCAACTGACCTGCCGTAAGCACCGCCTTGCATTGGGGCAAGGCTCTGAGCATACCATCAAGATCGGAGGGTTCCACCACCTGTAGGTCTTTGTCCGAGGCCGTATTCTTGGTACGTATCACCTTCTGAGCCGTGTCGTAGATAGCAACACCTTTCTCCTGCAGAAAACTCTTCAGTTCTGCCTCACGATAGCGCTTGTTCTCTGCATCGACAAAGTGAAGTTTATCCCCGAAGAAGATAAGCCCGAAAATGCGCCACATATCGTTCTGATAGTTGGGATAATACCAAGGAATGCACCAGCGCTTGGGCGAAGGCGGGAAAGTGCCGAGCATCAGCAGATGGGCATTCGATGGCAGCCACGGCTCAAAAGGATGATTTTCTATCATTTTTTACTTTTTTACCTTTTTACCTTTTTACTTTTTTACCTTAAAAAGTTACTTCTTCTCCTTCACGAGATACATCACTACAGGCAAGTGGTCGCTGTAGCCATTGAGCCAGCGTCCGCCTGCTGTGGTACGCAGCGGAGCACCCTTGTACTGACCTTCCTGCTGGATGAGGTAGTCGCGGCGGAAGATGTGGCTCTTCCAGTATTTCAACGAAGAGTAGTCCTTCTTCTTGGCGTCCTTGTTGAGCAGATTAGGAGTAATCACAATCTGGTCGAAGAGGTTCCAGTTGCCACTATAGAATAAGGTGCCCTTGCCTTCCTTTGCCAGTACGTTGTACCAAGGGTTGTACATATCGCCAGCTCCCACCTGACTGATTTCGGGCTTAGCCTGCAGATAGACGTGCATGCTCTTGTTCACTGGGTCGTCGTTCATATCGCCCATCACAAAGATCTTCATCTCCTGGTTCACATTCAGCAGACTGTCCTTGATCACCTTCACCTGTCGTGCAGCCGACTCACGATAGAAAGGACCTGAGAAACGGCTTGGCCAGTGGCATACAATCACCGCCACATCATCACCAGCCATCTCTCCCCTTACGGTGAGGAAGCCACGGGTGAAGAAGGCGCTGTCCTTTGCCAACTCCTGCACATAAGGCACCAGCTTCACATTCTTCACACTGAAGAGTGAAGGATTATAGAGCAGCGCACAGTCGATGCCACGACGGTCGGGACCCTCGATATGTACATATTTCATATTGCGGGCCTTGAGCGGAGCCTGGTCTACCAAGGCATCGAGCACCTTATGGTTCTCCACCTCGGAAAGTCCGATGAAGGCACAGCCCACATTGGGAAGCACGTCGGTTCCCATATCTGCCAGAGCCTTCGACATATTACGCAACTTGTTGGTGTACTTCATGCCGTTCCAGCCCTTGTTGGGCAAATACTCGTAATCTTTCTTTCCCTCGTCGTGACAGGTGTCAAAGAGATTCTCCTGATTGTAAAAACCAACGGCGTAAACCGAGAACTTCTTCTGGGCAGAGGCAGCCAAATTGACTATCAAAAGAGCCGCCAAGAATAGCAAATGTCGTTTCATTATTTTTAGTTTTAAAATTTGTTTACTGCAAAAGTAGCTATTAAATTGTAATTATCAGTAAGAAAAGTGGAAAAAGTGAATTTTTAATGAAAATTTAATCAAAAAAACTTTCTTTTTTAAAATTTATTTATTTACTTTGCACTCACATTATATTAATTAAACTATTGACTATGCAACAAAAGGTAAAATTAGCAATGATTGCACTCTGCTACAGCCCATTGCTCTTCGCTCAGAACGCCACCGAGCAGAAGATAGCAAAGGGATTGGACGAGAATGCATTCACATTCACCGAAGCACAGTTGGGTGAGGATGACGATATGTCACAGAACGTCACCATTCTGAATTCTAACTCAAATGTTTACGCATCAGAGGCAGGCTACCTGTTCTCGCCAGTGCGTTTCCGTTATCGTGCCTTCAATCAGAAGTACAATGATGTGTACATCAATGGTGCTCCCATGAACGACATGGAGTCTGGTCAGTTCCGCTTCTCTAACATCGGAGGTCTGAACCGATTCTCAAGAAACGTTGACTTTGCTTTGCCTTTCGAGGGCAACAACTACTCCATGACAGGTATGGGAGGCAGCAACAACTATGACTTCCGCGCCGGAAGCATGCAGACAGGCCACTATGCTTCTGTGGGAGTTGCCAACCGCAACTACACACTTCGTGGTCTTTATACCTATAGCAGTGGATTCAACGACAAGGGATGGGCCATCTCAGCAGGTCTTACCTATCGTTGGGCAAACCGCGGTTATGTAGAGGGAACCTTCTACAATGCGCTGTCTTACTACTTCGGCGTGCAGAAGAAGTGGGACAACGGTCACTCCCTGAGTTTCACCACATGGGGCAATCCTACAGAGCGCTCTACACAGGGAGCAGCAACCGACGAGACTTACTGGCTCGCCAACGACTACTATTACAACCCATACTGGGGCTACTACAATGGCCACAAGCGCAACTCACGCGTTGTGAACGACTTTGCGCCATCAGCCATCGCCACATGGGACTGGAACATCAACGACAAGATGAAGCTCACCACCTCTGTCTTTGGCAAGTACTCTATGTACAAGAGCACCAAGCTCAACTATGCCAATGCTGAGAATCCGCAGCCAGACTACTGGAAGAACCTGCCAAGCAGCTACTACGACATCTGGAATGCTGACGCGCTGGGCAACAACTCGTCTACACTCCAGAGCTGGTACAACTCTTACAACTACTGGACAGCAAGCAAGGCCAACCGACAGATCGACTGGGAGCGACTCTATTATGCCAACACTCAGGCTGCCAACCAGGGCCATGATGCGCTCTACTTCATCCAGGCCAAGCACAGCGACAACCTGATGGTCAACATGGCTTCCACCCTGTCGGCTAAGGTTACCAAGCGCTCTACTCTCGTGGGCGGACTGGTATTGGGCAGCAACAGCAACCGTCACTATCAGACCATGGACGATTTGCTCGGTGCTTCCTTCTTCCACAACATCAACACTTATGCGCTCGGCACCTATCCTGCCGATGACCCAAGAGTACAGTACGACCTCAACACAGCAGGACCCAACAACCTCGGATCGCTCGTTTACGAAGGCGACAAGTTCGGTTACGACTATAAGATTGAGGTGATGAAGGGCTTGCTCTGGACTTCCTACACAGCTGAGATGGGACGTTTCCAGACTATGATCAGCGGCAAGCTCGGTCAGACCAACATGCGTCGTCATGGCTATATGCGCAACGGTATGGCTGCCAACAACTCTGAGGGCAACAGCCGTATAGCACGCTTCGGTGAAGGCGGTGCCAAGGGTAGCATCAACTTCGATGCCGGCAAGGGCCACGTCTTCAAGATTGGTGTAGGCTACGAGTGGCGTCCACCAATGGCCAACGCTGCATTCATCTCTCCTGAGATCTGCAACGACTACGTGCTCAACCTTGGCGACGAGCATGTGTTCAGCAGCGAGTTCAGCTATCAGTATCAGAATGCCTGGATGCACGCCAACGTCAATGCATACTATAGCCGCCTCGACCACGTCACAGAGTGGCAGAACTTCTACAACGACGACGAGAACTCTTTCACCTATCTCAGCATGACAGGATTGGAGAAGGAATACTATGGTATCGAGGCTGGTCTTGACTTCAAGTTGGCTTCTTTCCTTAACTTCAAGGCCATCGGAACCATCAGCGACGCCAAGAACATCAACAATGCCAACGTGAACTACATGCTCTCCAAGTCGGCTGAGGTCGTTAAGGACTACGCATATATTAAGGACATGCGCGAAAGCGGAACTCCTCTTACTATCGGTAGCCTCGCACTCGACTTCCACAAGAGCGGATGGTTCGTCAACCTCAACGCCAACTGGTACGACCGCATCTATTTGTCATACTCACCAAGCTATCGCTACAAGTCTTCTCTGAAGAACCGCGACATGCTCTTCAACGACGAGCCTCTCCCAGGTTCTGTTGACCAGGCTAAGGGTCACGGCGGATGGATGGTAGACGGAAGCATCGGCAAGAGCATCCGCCTCAAGCACGGTAGTCTGAACTTCAACCTCATGGTAACCAACATCCTCAACAACCGCAAGATTGTTTCAGGTGGTTACGAGCAGAGCCGAAGCGACTATACCCTCAACAAGGAAAACGAGGCAAAGGATCGCGTCTACAAGTTCTCTAAGAACCCTAAGAAGTATTACGTATTCGGAACCAACGGAATGTTCCAGGTATCATACAGATTCTAAAAGAAGAGAAAGATATGAAAAAGTTAAAATATATCGCAATGGCATTTGCTGCCCTGCTCTTAGCTTCATGCATGGGCGACGGTTATGCTGATTCCGTGGGAGAAAAGGATTATACCGGCCCTGCCATCGGCAACAACAAACTGGAGGCTACCAATGTCATCACCATCTCCGAACTGAAGGAGAAATATGCCACACAGATAGACCGCGGCCTGTACAAGCAGGTGGACGAGGACATCAAGATATTGGGTATCGTTACCGGCAACGACCTCGGAGGCAACCTCTACAATCAGATTTGCCTGCAGGACAAGACGGGCGGTATCTTGGTTTGCATCGGCAAGAGCGGACTCTATGGCGAGTTGCCTGTAGGTCAGCAAGTGCTTATCGACTGCAAGGGCCTCTACATCGGTGGCTACGGCAAGCAGGCTGAGTTGGGCGGTGTCTATACCAACACCAACAAGGGCTCACAGTCTATCGGTAAGGTAGACCGCTACGTATGGGAGAAGCACTACAAGATTATCGGCGAGGCCGACGAGGCTAAGGCTGAGGCAATGGTTGAGGTATTCGACCAGACCAAGATCAAGGATGCCGACTATCTGAAGTCTTGCTCAGGCAAGCTGATGAGAATCGAGGGCGTAACCTTCGCCGATGCCGGCAAGAAGGTGTTTGCCGCTGCGGCAGACAAAGACAACGCCAACTGTGTAAACCGCGGTTTCTCTGGCATCAGCACCAACAACATGGTGGTTCGCACTTCTGCCTACGCCAAGTTTGCCAACAGCCTCCTGCCTGAAGGTATACAGAGTGTTACAGGTATCTTCACACGTTATGCAGGAAGCAAGAACGACACATGGCAGATTCTTATCCGTACAATTGACGACGTGCAGTTACTCAAGGGTACAGAGCAATGTCCTTACACCGTGGAGGAAGCTCTCAAGTTGATTAACGATGGAAAGACTACCGATGCTCTGGTCTATACAGAAGGTGTCATCTGTTCTGAGCCAAAGGTAAATCTACAATATGGTGATGCAGAATTCTACATCTCCAAAGACGGCAAGGGTATGAATGCTGACGGAACTGGCGATCCTGCCAATACCATCAAAGTATACCAAAACTACTATCTCAACAAGGATAAGTACACAGATGCCAACAAGGACTTGATCAAGAAGGGACAGAAAGTTGTCATCTGCGGCAAGCTCATACTCTACCAAGGTGTAACACCGGAAATCGACAAGAAAAACTATATCGTTTCCATCAACTAAAACTAACTCAAGTAGAAAACTATAAAAAGAATAATCAATATGAAAAAGTTCATTTATTCATGCTTGTTCTTGGCTATGGCAGCCATAACATTCAGCAGCTGCGAGGACGTTCCAGCTCCTTACAATATGCCTAATGAGCCAGAGACTCCAGAAGTAACAACAGATGGAACTGAAGCCAACCCATATACCGTAACTGATGCAAAGATTGCAGCTACTGGTACTAATGTTTTCGTAAAGGCTTTCATCGTAGGTTATATACCTGATAAGGCTCTGAATGAAGCTATCTTCGGCGATGCAGCAAGTGCAGAAAAAGCTCCAACAAACATCTTGGTCGCAGCAAGTGCAGATGAGACCAACGTAACAAAATGTATGCCTATCCAGTTGCCAGCAGGTGCAATTCGTACAGCACTCAACCTCAAGGATAATCCAGGCAACTTGAAGCAAGAAGTTATTCTTTGCGGTAATATTGAAAACTATTTTGGCGCAACAGGTTTGAAGAGTGTTGCCTATGCTAAGATTGGAAACAAGGAATATGGCACAAAACCTGATGGTTCAACCACTAATCCAGATACTCCTACAACAGGTAAGGGTTCTGCAAGTGATCCATACACCGTAGCAGAAGCTATCAAGGCTATCAAGGCAGGTGCTCCTACCTACGAGGTTTACTTGACTGGTATTGTTTCTGAAGTTGATTTTTACAATGATCAATACAAGAGCCTTTCTTACTACATCTCTGACGATGGTAAGAGCAAGGACATGCAGGTTTATTCTGGTAAGGGCTTGAATGGTGCAGACTTCACATCTAAGAATGATTTGAAGGTTGGACAGAAGGTAACTATCAAGGGTATCATCAAGGCATTCAACAAGAATGGTACTGATATTATGGAGGTTGACAAGAACAGCACTATCGTCAAGATAGAAGGCGAAGGCACTGGCGGCGAAGTAACTCCAGAGAAGCCTGACACTCCAGAAACAGGCGATGGCATGACTTCCTCTGTCATAACAAATAACCAAGTAGGTGACGTAGCACTGGCATCAAACTCTTATGGTAAACAGTCTGTAGACGACGAGAGTACTTGGTACACTTGGACATACGACAATATCACCTACAAAGGAGCCAAGCTTGCAATTTCTGCAGGAACAAACGGAAAAGGCATCCAAATACAAGGTAATGCCTCAACAAAAACAAGCCAAGGTTTCTTGTTCAACTCTACAGCTTTCAGCAAGGAAATCAAGAGCATAACTCTCTATCTCTCCACAAAGGAAGGCTTCTATGCTCCTACTTACAGTATCTATGCTGACAATTCTGCTAATGGAAGAACAAACAAGGTTGCACAAACCTCAACAAGCAACACCACCGCAGATGGTTTCACCACATATACTGAGACTTACGACTTCAGTTCTTACAATGCTAAGTTCTTTACCTTGTGGAACAATACCCAAGGTGCACTCTACATTGAGAAAATCGTCGTTACTTTGAAGTAATACAAGAAATACAAAACTTAATGAGAAATCCCCATTGCCTCTCATCAGGCAATGGGGATTTTTGTGTAGTCAACTAAATATAGGAAACTACAGTTTTCCAGCAATGCCCATCGCTTGGTCCCTCGATGAACACGCGATGGGGAGCTGGTGAACAAGGGACGAGCAACCATTGCCCACGCGACGGGCAACGTATGCCCAAACTAATGGCTACTACTTGGGCAACACATCTATGAAAATAAAAAAAGGAGTGAAAGGTATAAAAACAGGCAGAAAGATTTGGAGGAAAGGAAAAAAAGTCGTAACTTTGCACCCTGTTAAGTCAAAAGGCTATAATGGGCATGCACCGAAAGGACATGAGATGATGGCAACATCCCCATGACGTCTAATTTTAATAACCCAAATAAAAGTAAAAAACAAAATGAAAAAAGGTATTCATCCAGAGAACTATCGTCCAGTAGTATTCAAGGATATGTCTAATGGCGACATGTTCCTCTCACAGTCAACTTGCAAGACCAACGACACTGTTGAGTTCGAAGGCGAGACTTACCCAGTAGTAAAGATTGAAATCTCAAGCACCTCTCACCCATTCTATACAGGTAAGAGCAAGCTCGTTGATACAGCTGGTCGCGTTGACCGCTTCATGAACCGTTACGGCAAGTTGAAGAAGTAATATACCTTTTTATATATAAGGATATATTATCAATACGAGATAGAAGGTGCGTTCTAACGTAGTTGCATATGCGTTAGAGCGCACCTTTTACCTTTTCTATATCACCCCACTCTTTCTTATTTAAGATTATTCCTTACAATTTATTATTCATCATCTGACATTCTAAGGTATGAAACAAATCAAGATTTATTTATTCGCTCTCCTCGCTGTGCTCTCTATGGCAGCCTGCGGAAGCAGCGACGACGGAGACGGAAATGGTTCGAATGAAATCAACACCAACAAGAACGAGGTAACAACCGACAAGGCTGTCACCCGACTGGAGTTTCCTAAACTGAAAGGCGGAAACAGCATTATCCGTGTTTATCGTGACGGCAACAACTCAGCCTACGACCCCGACAATGTAAACTATGCGGTAGAATGGGATTGCGACAAGAAATCGCAGCGCTGGTCTTGCTACATCATCACCAATAAGAACAGAGCCAAGAATACAGAACGCTATTATAGTGAAAGCAACCAATATCCCAACGATCCAGCTCTTACCTCTGCACAAAGATGGGAGAAAGACTACATCTACAGTTCAGGCTTTGACCACGGACACATCTGTCCATCTCAAGACCGTCTGTACAGTTTATATGCCAACAAGCAAACTTTCTATCTCACTAATATGCAGCCGCAATACGCTGTGTTTAACGGAAGCCATAAAGACCATCCATATTCTGGTATTTGGATAAAGATGGAGAACTACCTGCACGGATTCAAACTCAATGACACAGACACCATGTATGTTTGCAAGGGCGGTACCATCGACAAAAAAGAAAATATCTTGATGCGTATTCAAAACAAACTGATTGTCCCCAAGTATTTCTTTACAGCCATACTCGTTAAGAAGATGGTCAAGGGACAGGCTTACTACAAGTCTATCGGCATGTGGTTCCCTCACACCAATGTATATCATGGAGACGACAAGCTGTCTGATTACACCATGAGCATCAAGGATTTGGAAGCAAAAACCGGCATCGACTTCTTCTGCAATCTGCCCGACAATATCGAGCGAGATGTAGAAAGCAAAAAAATCCTCAGCGACTGGGGAAGTATAGAGAAGTAAACGGAGATTTGTTAAGGAGTTAAAGGAAAATCTCCTTTAACTCCGAATAAAACCTTTCGACCTGTACGATTGGAATTACGCAGCACGCCCTGAAAGGGCAGAAGCTCTTAGCCCAGGGCAACGCAAAGAAAAGAGCAGTTCATTGCAGCAGCACGCCCTGAAAGGGCAGAAGCTCTTAGCCCAGGGCAACGCCCTGGGTATAAAGGCTGTCAGCAAGACGCCCTGTAAGGGCAAAAGCTTTAAAATTTTCGGCAATTAGTAAAGCTTTTGCCCTTACAGGGCGACAAGTTTGCGAACATAACAACCCAGGGCGTTGCCCTGGGCTAAGAGCTTCTGCCCTTTCAGGGCGTGCTGCGTTTATGAGCTAGGGTCATTCATTTCAGGGCGTGCTGCGTAATTCCAACCGTACAGGTCAAAACCTTTTTATCTTCTAATCAGTCGGGAAGAGTCAGCCTTGAGAGGCTTGATGGTTGCACCCTTGCCAAACGAAGAAGAATGCTTTTCTGTCTTCTCGCTTGCCTTGGAAGAACCGAAGGATTTGGCCTGACTGGTCTGGTTGACACGTTCCAAGTCGATGTGAATCACATCACCCTTCACGCTTCCCGTACCGATCATATAGCCCCAGAAAGTATCCTGGTCATGACCTTTCTCATAACCCAAGTGGAAGCCAGTCTGTGAAGAACCATAATCCATGACAAACGTAGCACCCGAATTCTTATATTTGATGTAAATATCGTAATTGTCGTCGATGTACCAACTGAACTCCAGATGCTGCTGTTTAGCCACAGAGCCGTCATTATTGTAGACATAATCCTCCTCTGTTCCCTCTCCACTCAACGCATCACGAGAGTAGGCATACTGGAAGAACTTCATATCGGCATAGAACTCATACGTCTCTCGTGACTGCCCGTCATTAGAAAGAGCAGAATAAGTCACCGGTCCATACCATTCGCCTGTAAGCAACCGTGCCATATCAACAAGGTCACTATTCTGCGAACCTCCTTGTGAGCCATTGTTCCAATCGTTGTTGTTCCATCCCCAGTCGTTATAATGATCGTACCAACCATAAGGATCATTCCAACCATAATGATCATCCCAATAATCGTCATCGCAGCTGGTCAATGTAAGCGACATGGCTGCTATCACAGCCATTGTCAGCAAAGAATATACTTTTTTCATATCAATAGTACTTAAATCCGAATTTATTTGTTTTCAGGGAAGAATCGGTTCGGCAGCATGGTGCTGTCGTTCTGCTCCTGAGCACTCTCCTGCTGTTCTTCCTTATTATTACTGCGCGTCTTGGCGTAGCCGTAATAGCCCCAAGAATTATTCCAGCCGTCGGAACCATACCAGTAATAATCGTCCCAATCGGGCGTATTGACCTTGTAGAACTCGAAGCTGATCCATCTGTTCGTACTGTTGAAATCTATATCGCCACAGAAGTAACCATTATCATCGAGATGATAGTTACGGATGACAGCCTGTTCCTGGGTATCATGGAAATTGATGTAAATGGTTGTGCCACTCACACGCCAGGTAATGCGGTTGGCCACATAGTCCCAGGGTGCATTGCTGTAATAGTCTATCCAGTAGCCGTCGCCAGAATCGTACCCGGAATTGAAAGTTACCTCAGACATATTAGACTGATAATAACGTCCTTCATAATCCAGCTGCGTCTGCATATATCCCTGCCATGTACCATTGAGGGCATAGGCAATATCTGCATCCTCATCACATGAAGTGAGCGAGAGCATCATGACAGCCATGAATATCATCGAGAAGTAATTAGTAATCTTTTTCATATCGCTTTTTGTTTAATAGTTAATATTTTCGTTAAATTCTGGTGCAAAGATACCTTATTCTTTTCTTCGGGCAAAGGGAATAGTAGATTATTTTAAGGAAAAATCCCTATTAGAAAGCGGATTTTCCCTAAAATGTTTGGGAATGTCAAGTTTAATGCCTAACTTTGTGCCAAATTTTATCTAAAAAAGCATGAAACGCTTACATTTATTTATTATACTATCATTTATAACGATCTTTTCATCAGCAGAACCCTATTG
The DNA here is from genome assembly GCA_963587495.1 of Clostridia bacterium. Taxonomy (GTDB): domain Bacteria; phylum Bacteroidota; class Bacteroidia; order Bacteroidales; family Bacteroidaceae; genus Prevotella. Next base: position 12,019 of record CAVACC010000046.1, read on the forward strand.
CGATGTCAGAAAGTTTTCAATCCTCGATGGACTTGCCGCCAACTCCATTTCCGATTTGGCACAAGGCTACGACAACCTGATGTGGTTTGGCACCTGGAATGGTCTGTCCTATTACGACGGCTATCATTTCAAGACATTCCGTGACGAGCCCGACGACATCGACATCATGAGTACCAACCGTATACTCTCCATCTTCCCAAGCCCGGACAACAATGTATGGGTAGTCACCTTCGACCGCAAGCTATACATCTTCGATACCGACCAATGCCAGTTCATCAAGGTTGGCACGATGCTCTGCGAACGTTTCGGCATCCATTTGGAGTCGAGTCAGATATATCCACTCGCCAATGGACATACCTGGATTACGACTCACAAGCAGAACTTCCTGATCCGTGTAAGTCAGGGCGACGATATAGAAAGCATGAAACCCGAGCTCATCAAGGTGGGAGAAAAAGGACTGCGAAGCGGCAACGTATGGTTTATCAAGCAAGACAAGCGAGGCCGTGAATGGATTCTCACCGACAAGGGAACATTCATTTATGGCAAGAACTTCCATACCTCTGCACCCTTCAAGTGGTTCAGAGAAGTGGGCAACACCATCTTCCTCGCCACGACCGACGGCAAGGTGGCTGTCTACGACGAGCAGAACCATCTCTCCTGGATTCCCATGCCAGCAGGCGTCACTCGCATCAATGAGTTGAAGAATACTGGTTATCAGCTGATTATCGCCACCAACATAGGCCTCGTCGTGTACAATCCACGCACATTCAAGACCGACGTCATCAGTGTGCAGAGCCCCAACCAGCCAGTGGCAGAAGTAAAGAAAGCCTACGTAGACAGTCACAACATGGTATGGGCATTTACCGAAGGCCAGGGCGTAACAGTGATCAATCCTCAGACGATGACTGCCCGATGGCTCTATGTCGACGCCCCCACACCAGCCGACCGTACCACAAGCAACAGTTTCTTCATCATGGAAGACGAGCGCGGCACGCTGTGGACCATTCCCAACTATGGCACCTTCAGTTACTACGACCGCAAGACGGGCAAGCTCGTTCCCTATATGCTGAGAAGCAACTCGGCAGGCAACAGCTATGTACCTTATATCTCGAAGTACACCATTTCAGATCAGGGCATACTCTGGCTGGTAGGCATTCACGACCTAACACAGGTGAACTTCAAAGTGCACAACTACAGCATGGCCAAGCTTGACGAAGGTGAGTCGGAAGCGAGAGCCATGGCTTACACCAACAACGGATTCCACTGGGATGGTTTCAAGACGGGACACCTCAAGATCAGCGACAGCCACTTCAACAAGGTGGGTTATCTGCAGTCCAACGGACAGATCATCCAACAGCAGATACCATTCTCGCACTCAGGTATTTATGCCATCTATCAAGACATGAAGGAAAGAATGTGGATAGGCACTGACGGCGACGGACTGTATCTGTACGCCAACAACACCATGCGCCACTTCCGTTACGATGCAGCCGATAAAAACTCTCTCCCTGGCGACAGCATCTATGATGTGCAGAGCGACCGACAGGGAAACATCTGGGTAGCCACCTATGGCGGAGGCTTGGCACTGGTGTGCGAAGACCCACAGGGCAACATATCCTTCCTGACATATCGCAACGGACTGAAATGGCCTATCAATGGTTACAACAAAGCACGCCGCATCACCTGCACCGCCAGCGGCGAAATCCTCGTCGGAACCACAGGAGGTCTCGTCACCTTCAAGGAGGAAAAGCGCCCTACAAGAAATATACATTTCTATACCACAAGCTACAGGGAGAACGACACCACATCACTCACCGCTTCCGACATCAACTACATTTTGATGCGCTCCAATGGCGACACCTATGTATCGAGTATGGGAGGAACCCTCGACCAGATAACAAGCGGAAACCTGCTACAGAACAACCTGAAGGTGAGATACTGCAAATTCATCAATACCAGCGAAGGAAATGCGCAGAGCCTGATAGAGGACAACAGTGGCAATATATGGATCGTAAGGGAGTCGAGCATCGACAAATACAATCCCAAGACCAACGAACTGACCGTCTTCGGTCCCAACGACTTCGACCTCAACATGACCTTCTCGGAGGCACGCCCCATTCACGACCCCAGTACCGACAATATCACAGTGGGTACGATGATGGGCAGCCTGACGTTCAACCCGGCAAGACTGAAGCAGACCGACTATCAGCCACGCATCATCTTCACCGAGTTGCACTACAACGGAAGCAACGAGAACATTCCTATCCTGCACCAGAAAAAGGTAGTCATCCCAGCCAACAAGCGCAACCTGACCATCAGCTTTGCCGCACTCGACTATACGCGCAAGTACCAGCAGTACTACAAATACCGCATCGACGGTCACACGCCCGAAGGCGTATGGATCGACCTTCGCGGACAGAACCGCATTGGCTTCAACCGTATCTCGCATGGCGACTATGTGCTCAAGGTCATTGCCACCAACACACATGGCAAATGGAGCAAGCACGTGGCGACACTCGAGCTCGACGTACAGCCTACATTCTGGGAAAGCATCTGGGGCAAACTGCTCATCATCCTCATCATTGCCGGCATTGCGGCTTTGTGTTTCATCTCATACAACAAGCAGCAGAAAGAACGCATCAACCACGAGATGAACGTGATGAAGAACAAGTTCTTCAGCAAGGCCTCTCACAAACTTCGCACCCCGCTCACACTCATTGGAGGTCCAATTGACGAGGTGTTGGAAAAAGAGAACAACATCTCTGACGAGAGCCGCAACCTGCTGCAGATGGTTCAGCGCAACGCCAAGGAGATGCTCAATATGCTCAACAAAATGCTGAAGTTTGACAACGGAAGCGACTTCTATCTTGACGAAGGAAGCGATCAGGCTTTCGTGTCAAGCGAAAGCAACGGCAGCATCAGCGACGAGACTGCCAAAGGCTATCTCCAGGAATCAAATAAGGAAGAGACTGAAGAAGCCGACAAGACGGAACCGACAGAAAAGGACATCACTATCCTCGTCGTAGAAGACAACCCCGACCTGCGCCAGTTCCTCTTCACCATCCTCAAGACAGACTATAATGTGCTGCTTGCCGAAAACGGCAAGGAGGGCTTGGTAATGGCAAGAAGCAAGATGCCCGACTTCATCCTTACCGACGTCACCATGCCCGTGATGGACGGTTTCACGATGGTACACTACATCAAGCAGGACACCAATACCGCCCATATCCCTATCATCGTACTGTCGGCTAAGGCCAGTGTGGAAGACCACCTGCGAGGCTTCGAGGAAGGTGTGGACGGCTATCTCACCAAGCCATTCTCGGCCACCTACCTCAAGGGACGCATCGAGGCTGTCATCAATCAGCGCCATGCCCTGCAGCAGGACATGCTGAAACAGATACAGCGAGCCGAGGGAGCTGAGTTCCATATCACACACGAATATCCACAGACTGCATCCGGACAGGACGACAGCAGAAGTCCTGCAGCTAATAAGCGCATGACAGAAGAGGATGCGCTGACCGAGAAGATTGTACAGTTCATCAATGAGAACATGAGCAATCCCGACCTGAAGATCGACGACATCGCCGTAGCCATGGGTATGAGCCGCAGCGTACTCTACGGCAAGATCAAGAATGCTGTGGGCATGAAGCCTATCGACTTCGTACGCCACATCCGCATCATGCGTGCCACCGAGTTGCTCTGCAATACCGACGAAACGCTCAGCAGCATCGCCTACTCTTTGGGCTTCAGCGACCCGAAGTATTTCTCGAAGGTATTCAAGAAGGAAATGGGTATCATTCCAAGCGAATATAGAGAAAATTCGAAGTAATAACACTTTTTTATACCTGGTGCACGAAAAAAACGAGAATTTACACCTTGTTTCTGTACGAAAGCAGTACCTTTGCACCAGTTCTTAGAAAAGTTAAATGATAGTTTAATTCTTGAATACTCCTTTCCTTCAACAACGAAAGGAATATTCGAAGTGATCCGGGGATTGTGAAATTCCCGGATTTTTTTATAAAAAATATCAGTAAGTATAGACACATATGAAAGAAAAATCGTATCTTTGCACTCGTTAAAGATACGATAACTGAGATTAAAACTATAAAAAGATACATAAAAAGAAAATGAGAACCGTTTACGAATTCTCTGTCAAGGACAGAAAGGGAAAGGACGTTTCCCTCAAGGAGTATGCCAACGAGGTGCTGCTCATCGTCAACACTGCCACTAAGTGTGGCTTCACCCCACAGTATGAGGAACTGGAAAATCTCTACGAGAAATATCACTCACAAGGTTTTGAAATCCTCGATTTCCCTTGCAACCAGTTTGGTCAGCAGGCACCCGGTACCGACGAGAGTATTCATCAATTCTGCAAGCTTACTTACGGCACAGAGTTTTCACGCTTCAAGAAGATAAAGGTAAACGGTGATGACGCCGCTCCTCTTTACAAGTTCCTCAAGGAGGTGAAAGGTTTCGCTGGCTGGGACGAGTCACACCCTCTCTACCCTGTCCTCGACAAGATGCTGAGCGAAGCTGACCCCAACTACAAGGAGAGCGCCGACATCAAGTGGAACTTCACCAAGTTCCTCATCAACAAGAAAGGTCAGGTAGTTGCCCGCTTTGAGCCTACCACCAGTTTCGAAGTCATCTCTGCAGCCATCGAAGAGTGGCTGAAAGCATAAAACATTAAAATCCCCTGCAGGCTTCAAAACTTGCAGGGGATTTTTTATTTTCAAGAATTTGAGAATTTGAGAATTTTAAACTGCATAATTGTGAATGAATAAGAGTTGTTTGAATTGGGGTGTGTCATAAAGTCAGTCCATTACAGTTTTTAGGCACGGATTACACGGATTACACGGATTTTTTAAGAGAGATGATAATCGCTTTACTTATATTAGCACTATAAATCCGTGTAATCCGTGTAATCCGTGCCTTATCTATATCCTAAGAAGCTTATGACACACCCTCTCTGCTGCCAATCCGAATTCTCAAATTCTCAAATTCTTGACAATAGAAATATCAATCTTACCGATTAACGCAGTTTCTCAAATTCTTGACAATAGAAATATAGAACTTGTTTTCTCAAGAAATTACACTTTAGGAACATCCTTGAGGAACTGCTCTATCTCTTCGTCACTGACAGAATAGTTCTGCAGGTCGCCATTGATGTAGCTGTCGTAAGAAGGCATATCGATGAGACCATGACCAGACAGACAGAAGAGGATGACCTTCTCCTCGCCCTTCTCCTTCGCCTTGAGCGCCTCACGGATAGTGGCAGCGATGGCATGGCAGCTCTCAGGAGCAGGAATGATTCCCTCGGTACGAGCAAAGAGCATACCGGCCTGGAACGACTCCAACTGTGGAATGTCCACACCATGCAGATAACCGTCTTTGAGCAACTGCGAGATGATCATACCTGCACCATGATAACGCAGACCGCCAGCATGAATGTTGGCAGGCTTGAAGTCATGACCCAGGGTGAACATAGGCAGCAGCGGAGTGTAGCCAGCCTCATCGCCGAAGTCATATTCGAACTTACCTCTTGTCAGCTTAGGACAGCTCTCTGGCTCGGCTGCGATAAACTCGGTGTTCTTCTCACCACTCAGGTTATGACGCATGAATGGGAAAGCCAGTCCGCCGAAGTTACTTCCGCCACCGAAGCAGGCAATCACCTGGTCAGGATATTCGCCAGCCATCTGCATCTGCTTTTCTGCCTCCAGTCCGATGATAGTCTGATGCAGAGCCACATGATTGAGCACCGAACCCAGTGTGTACTTACAGCCCGGAGTGGTAGTAGCCAACTCGATAGCCTCGCTGATGGCAGTACCGAGTGAACCAGGATGATGAGGATCGCGCGTGATGATATTCTTACCAGCACGTGTACTCATCGAAGGAGAGCCCTCCACGGTAGCACCAAAGGTACGCATGATGCTGGAGCGATAAGGCTTCTGGCGCATGGTGATCTTCACCTGATACACAGCCGCCTCCAGTCCGTAGAGCTTGGCCGCATACGACAAGGCTGCGCCCCACTGTCCGGCACCCGTCTCAGTGGTGACGTTGGTGTCGCCCTCCTGCTTGCAGTAGTAGCACTGTGGCAAGGCGGAATTGATCTTATGAGAGCCTAAAGGATTGACACTCTCGTTCTTGAAATAGATGTGGGCAGTAGTTCCCAGTGCCTCCTCCAGACCGTAGGCACGCACCAGCGGAGTGGAGCGATAGAAGGTGTACTTCTCCTGCACGTCCTCAGGGATGTCGATCCAGGAATGCTCTGTGTCGAGTTCCTGCTTGGCACACTCCAGGTTGAATACGTGCGACAAGTCCTCAGCCGTCATGGGCTTGTGGGTCTGAGGATTGAGTGGTGGCAATGGTTTGTTGGGCATATCTGCCTGAATGTTGTACCACTGTGTAGGAATGTCTTTTTCCTGTAGGATAAACTTTTTCTGTCTCATAATTTTAAAGTTGATATTGATTGTTATTTTTAGTTATTGATTTTTTACTGTTTTTTTTTAGGGAAGTTAAAGAAGTTAAAGAAGTTATCACTCCCTTCGGTCGTTAGAAGTTAAAGCCAACAGCTTTTGTAGTTAAAATTTTCAAGCATAAGACTGTTGTCTTAACTCCTTAACTCCCTTAACTCCTCGTTAAGTAGCCATTTCCTTCAGAATCCCCACAGCCTGTTCCACACTCGTGATGCGTGCGACACGCAGGAATCGCTTGTTGTTCTTCTCCTTCAGCGCACATTGCTGCACGTGACTCGTGGCATAGTTGAGCACTTTCGAGAACATCGTGCTGCGATAGAACGGACTCTGCACGTTGCTCACAAACTGCATTTGCATAGTGCCCTGTTTGAGCATAATCTTCTCGCATCCCAAGCGTTTGCCGAGGCGTCGCAGGCTCACCACGTGCATCAGTTCCTCACCCTCACGGGGCACAGGACCAAAGCGGTCGATGAGTCGCTTTCGGTAAGCCACCAGGTCGTCGTCATTCTCTATACGGTCCAGCTCCCTGTAGAGCAGCATTCGCTCGCTGCTTCCCGGCACATAGGTGTCGGGGAAGTACATTTCCAGATCGCTCTCGATAGAACAGTCGTCCACGAAGTCGTCTCCCGTGAGCTGCTGTCCCTCGTCCATCTCCTCCTGATACAGGTCGCCGAACTCCTCGTTCTTCAACTCGGTGACAGCCTGCGACAGGATCTTCTGATAGGTTTCATACCCCAGGTCTTCCATGAATCCGCTCTGCTCTGAGCCAAGCAGGTTTCCGGCACCACGAATGTCAAGGTCTTGCATGGCGAGGTTGAATCCGCTTCCCAGGTCGCAGAAGGTCTCCAATGCCTCTAATCGGCGGCGGGCATCGAGCGTCAGTCCACTCTTCGGCGGAGCCACGAGATAACAGAAAGCCTTCTTGTTGCTGCGCCCCACCCTGCCTCTCATCTGGTGCAGGTCGCTGAGACCGAAGTGATGGGCGTTGATGATGATGATGGTGTTGGCGTTCGATATGTCGATACCGTTCTCCACAATGGTTGTCGAGAGCAGCACATCGTAGTCGTAGTTCATGAATCCCATAATGATCTTCTCCAGTTCCTCGGGCTTCATCTGTCCGTGTCCTATCGCCACACGGCAGTCGGGCACATACTTTTCTATCATCAGTTTCAGTTCCATGAGCTTCGATATGCGGTCGACGACGACATACGCCTGTCCGTTACGGCTCATCTCGAAGTTGATGGCATCTGCCATGGTATCACCGCTGAAGGTCACCACCTCCGTTTGTATCGGGTATCGGTTGGGCGGCGGCGTGCGCATGATGCTCATGTCGCGTGCACCCATCAGCGAGAACTGCAGAGTGCGGGGAATAGGTGTGGCACTCATCGTCAGCGTGTCGACATTCACCTTCAGCTGGCGCAGCTTCTCCTTGGTGCTGACGCCGAACTTCTGTTCTTCGTCGATGATGAGCAGACCGAGGTCGTGCCATTTCACCGTCTTTGATATCAGCTTGTGCGTTCCCACCAGGATGTCAATCCTTCCCTCCTTGAGGTCTTCCAGCAACTGTTTGGTCTCTTTGGTGGATCGTGCTCTGCTCAGATAATCCACCCTTACCGGCATTCCCTCCAGTCGGTTTCTGAAGGTCTGGTAGTGCTGAAATGCCAACACCGTGGTAGGCACCAGCACAGCCACCTGCTTGCTGTCGCATGCCGCTTTGAAGGCTGCACGTATCGCTACCTCCGTCTTTCCGAAACCTACGTCGCCGCACACCAGTCGGTCCATGGGCCGTGCGCTCTCCATGTCAGCCTTCACGTCCATGGTGGCTTTGTTCTGGTCGGGCGTGTCCTCGTACAGGAACGAAGCCTCCAGCTCATGTTGCAGATACGAGTCGGCACTGAAGGCGAATCCCTTCTCCCTGCGGCGGCGGGCATAGAGTTTAATCAGGTCGCGCGCGATGTCCTTGATGCGCTTCTTCGCCTTCTCCTTCAGTCGGTCCCAGGCACCCGTGCCAAGGGTCGACAGTCGGGGCGGCTCGCCCGTATCACCGCTGCGGTATTTGCTGATCTTATAGAGCGAGTGGATGGATACATCCACCTTGTCGTTGTTCGTGTAGACGATGCGTATCATCTCCTGATAGCTGTTGCCCACAGGCACACGCACCAGGCCGCCAAACTTTCCGATGCCGAAATCCACATGCACGATGTAGTCGCCCGGCTCCATCTCCTGCAACTCCTTCATCGTGAGCGCCATCTTGCCGGCACGTGCCGAGTCCGATCGCAGACTGTACTTATGGAATCGGTCGAAGATCTGATGGTCGGTAAAGAAACAGCATTTCTTGTCGTTGTCGACGAAGCCCTCGTGCAGGGTCTTGTCCACGGGCACGAACCTCACCTGATAGCGCTTCAGTTCCTCGCTCTCAAAAATATCCTTAAGTCGCTGTTGCTGCTTACTGCTGTCGGCTAATATATATAAGGTGTACTGCTGCAGGAGATAATCCTCCATCATTTGCCCCATCAGGTCGAAATTCTTATGAAACAGAGGCTGCGGCACGATATGGAACGGCACCACGTCGGCAGCCATCTCTGTTCCGTGCGATGCCTTACCCTGTTCTGCAATGCCAAACTCTATGCGCTGGCGCTCCGCCACACCCTGCTGAAACTGCAGGGCCGACGACAGGTTCAGCTCTTTCTTCATGGCGCGTCTTATCCGTTCCGCCTCCACCTCGGTGGCTCCCTCCATCTGTTCCACCATGCTCTGTGAGGAGAAGCCCTCCTTGTATATTTGGTCTATACGGTCATAGACGAACGTAAAGTCCTTCATCGCCACCACAGCCCGCTTGTCGAGGAAATGCAGGAAAGGCAGTTTCTCACCCTCTGCAAGCGAGAGTTCGGGCACGATCTCCACCCTCTCACGCCGGTCGCGCGACAGCTGGTCCTCTATACTGAAAGTACGTATGGTATCTATCTCGTCACCGAAGAAGTCGATGCGGAATGGGAACTCGCAACTGTAGGAATAAATATCGAGAATGCTGCCGCGAATGGCAAACTGTCCGGGTTCGTAGACATAGTCGGTCTCCACAAAGTCGAAGTCGCGCAGCTGGTGCGAGATGTCCGTCAGCGACACCTGATCCCCCACGGCGAGTTTGATGATACGCTCGTCGAGATTCTTCTTCGACACCACCATTTCTGTCAGTGCCTCAGGGTAAGTCACGATGTACAGCGGCTGCGCAGATGCCAGTCGTGCCAGCACCTCAGTACGCAAGATCTCGTTGGCAGCATCCTTCTGCCCATATTTCACGGCACGCCTGTAGGAAGAAGGAAAGAAGAAAGCCTGATCCTGTCCCTGTATCTGCACCAGGTCGTGATAGAAGTAACCCGCCTCGTCGGCATCATTGAGCACAAAGAGCACCGGGCGTGCCAACCGCTCTTTGACAGCGGCAAAAAACAAAGGCGCAGAAGAGCACACCAATCCACTAAGGAAAACGGCCTTCTGCGTTTTTCTATCCAATAATTTCAGGAGCGCTTTCGCCTGTGGCGACCGCTCAAAAATATGTACTATTTCCTGTATTTCCACTTCTCTTCAGTCTTCGCCCCTACACCTTCTTGGGATATTTCTTAAACCATCCATCCCAGCGCAGGCGCATCACACCAAAGAAAGCCTCACCAAAGATACCACCGCTCATCTTGCTCGTACCCTCACGTCGGTTGACGAAGATAACGGGCACTTCCTTGATCTTGAAGCCAATCTTGTGGGCAGTGTATTTCATCTCTATCTGGAAGGCATAACCCTTGAAACGGATCTCGTCAAGCCTAATGGTTTCCAGCACCTTACGGCGGTAGCATACAAAGCCTGCCGTAGTATCATTCACCTTGAATCCCGTGACCATTCTCACATACTTCGAGGCGAAATAGCTCATCAGCACACGGCCAATGGGCCAGTTCACCACGTTGACACCCGAGACATAGCGCGAGCCCACAGCCACGTCGTATCCCTCGTCGTGAGTGGCGGCATAGAGTCGTGGCAGGTCATTAGGGTCATGACTGAAGTCAGCGTCCATCTCGAAGATAAACTCATACCCCTTCTCAAGCGCCCATTTGAAGCCAGTAATATAGGCTGTACCCAGTCCCAACTTGCCCTTTCGCTCAAGGATATGGAGACGGGAGGCAAACTCGCCAGCCATCAGATTCTTCACTATGGCAGCTGTACCGTCAGGACTTCCGTCATCAATAACAAGGATATCAAAGTCTTTCTCCAGACCGAACACGGCCCGGATAATCTTCTCTATATTCTCCTTTTCATTATAAGTAGGAATAATTACAACACTATCACTCATAAGACATTATTGGTTTAAATGAATCGACATGATCATAATTAATATATCTTATGCAAAGATAATGCATTTTTCTGAGTTTGCGAAAAGAAAAAGAGAATATTTTCATTTTCTGAACGATGATTATATTTAATTCACGTTGTTGCGAAATAAAGTAACTACTCAGCACCCCCTATAGCCATAAGTAGTTACTGTAAAATCGTTAAACCACACCAGGGTAAACGCATCAAACTTTTTACCTTTTAACAGATAGATATTAGCACCGTATCTTATTGATTATTAACTATTTAAATTTGTTTATGTCAAAAATATTTT
>CAVACC010000047.1:0-22869 GCA_963587495.1 Clostridia bacterium
CAGTCCTCGCCAAGCCTCTTAACAATGCTCAAATCGTGCGAGGCGTTTTTTGTTTTTATAGGTATATGGCACAAAAATTCCGTTTATAAAAATATTTGGAGTGACTACTAAACCATCCCACATTGTCCACATTTTTGCAATTTCGATGTAATCGAAAGCTAAAAACGTTAAATCTTCATCCATTTCGTATCAATATAGAACCTATATTGCCACTTTTCTACCGTTTAGAGGGTATAGTATTAATAATCAACTAATAATAGATACTATGAGTAAAAAAACTTATTTCTTTAAAAAGAATATATTCTATTTTCAAAGAAAATTGTTATATTTGCACGCAAAAACATAAAAATCTGAATAACTTATGGCATCTATTATTTCTATTGTACCTATTGTGTTGCTCTTCGTCTTGATGCTCGGCTTCAAGATGGCAGGACATAAGAGCGCCTTGCTGACACTCGTAGTAACTGTATTGCTGGCTCTTTTCGCCGCCTCTCCACTGGGGATGATAGCCCCGGGACATGCGGGGGACAGCATCATCGCCCTGACGGGATGGGCAGTGGTGGAAGGTCTGCTGAAGGCGGTGTTCCCAATCCTCATTATCATCCTGATGGCTATCTATAGCTATAATATATTGGTGGAAAGCAAGCAGATTGAGGTTATCAAGAAACAATTCACTTCGATTACCGACGACAAGGGATTGCTTGTGCTGTTGCTCGTCTGGGGATTCGGCGGATTGCTCGAAGGCATGGCTGGTTTTGGAACGGCGGTGGCGATACCTGCCGCCATCCTCATCGGACTGGGATTCAAACCCATGTTCTCGGCTCTGGTGTCCTTGGTAGGTAACACGGTGGCAACGGGGTTTGGTGCCGTCGGCGTGCCTGTCACCACGCTCTGCAATGAGGTGGCGGATAGCGGCTCGGCATCGGTGGCGCAGATTTGCGAGACATCGGCGTTCGCCATCATCCAGTTGTCTCCGCTCTTCATCATCCTGCCTTTCATCATCCTTACCCTTACCGACAGGCGTAATCTCGTCAAGAATCTCATCATATCCCTTTGGGTGGGAATGATTTCTGTGGCGGTGCAGTTCGTCTGCGGCTATTATCTCGGTTCGGAGACTCCTGCCATCATAGGCTCCATCGCCGCCATCGCTGCCATCATCGTTTATGCCAAGGTGTTTGCGAGAAAGAGCAAGGTGCAGAAACAGGAGACCTTCTCTTGTGCCGAGAGCTTCAAGGCATGGAGCGTTTACCTTTTTATATTAGTGTTTATCTTGGTGTCGGGTGCGCTCTGTCCTCCAGTCAACGCCTTCCTGAAGACGCATTTGGTGAGTGCCGTTCATCTGCCGGTGCTGGGCAGTACCTTTAAGTTCGGTTGGATTTCGAATGCGGGGTTGATGCTCTTTATGGGTGCTACAATCGGTGGATTGGTACAGGGGTTGAGCATCAAGCGACTGATGGTCATCTTGGCCCGAACCACGGTGAACTTGCGCAAGACGGTGGTTACCATCTGTTCGCTGATAGCCTTGGCGAGCGTGATGAACTATTCGGGTATGATTACTTCCATCGCCTCAGGCTTGGTGGCTGTGACGGGCGATTTCTATCCATTGGTAGCTCCGATGATTGGTGCCATCGGTACCTTCGTAACGGGTTCTGATACTTCATCCAATATTCTCTTCGCCAAGCTCCAGGCTCATGTTGCCAACCAGCTCGGCATGACGGGCACTGATACTTTCTTCGGGGTGGAGGGAAGTCAAAGCAACTGGCTTGTTGCCGCCAATACCACAGGTGCCACGGGTGGCAAGATGATCAGTCCGCAGAGCATCGCCATCGCCACTGCCGCATGCGACATGGAGGGCAAGGACGGCGAGATTCTCCGTTCCGCCATCCCATACGCCGTGATGTACATCATACTGGGTGGACTCATGGTTTACTTTGGATGCTGATCTCTTACCCGTAAATATTTTTTTGAAAGAAAAGTATCAAAGTATCATTTTTTGACTTTGATATGTTTGTAATACTTTGATAGATAGGTGTATATAATAAATGAGACTTTTCGGATTTTGCGCCGAAAAGTCTCATAAAAGTCTCATAGAAGTCTCATTTTAGGCTGCTTTATCTTTTCTTTACCAGATACTTCATGCCATCGGCGAAACGCTTGTGGTTCAGTTGCGTCATGTTAGCCAATTTTCGTCCGAATCCCATCAGGCTGCTTACTTTCAGCGACGAACCTATCTGCTTTTTCAGAAAGTCGAAAATCTCGGCGGCTGTCATGTACTCACCTTCCTTCTCGTTGTCGGCAGGTTCGAAGTAGAGAAGGAAATACTGGTCTATCGGCTGAACCACCTCAAACTGGCAGTTGCTCTGCATGATGAGCTTCACCTGCTCGGCGTCGAAATAACACTTCTCGCCATTGCCCAACGCCACAAGCGCCTGGGCGAAAAGCTGCTGGTGGTTGGGGCGGACACTCACGTCGATGGGCCCCGTCAGCTCGATGCCGATGAAACGGCGGTTTCCGGATGGGTCGGTGAGGATGTCGTTCATGTTGCTCGTGGCGATGAAGGAGGCGAGGCGTGGAAACTCCATGACGTGACTTCCGTACGGCGGCTTGTATTTCAGCGTAGGTAACTGGATGAGATTTTTCAGAAAACCCTGTTGCACCTGTGGCGAAATCTGGTTGAACTCGTCAAGATTGATGAGCATGAACTGCGCCATCGCCTGGTACACCTGTCGTTTCTCCGAGAGAATCAGGTTGTCGCTGTAACCCCATTGCAGTTCGGGCGGCAAGAGGCGGCGGCAGAAAGTGCTCTTGTTGAAGCCCTGTTTGGAGATGAGGAGCGGAGCCACCGAGTTGCCGTACTGCCGATGCGTGTATCCACGCCATTGGTCCACCATGCCGAGAAACCACGTGTAAAACCAGTCTGCCCAGTCTGGATTGTTGGTGGGCACGGTGCGGGCCAAGGCACGGATGTGGTCCTTGCCGTCCCACTTGTTGTGGCACAGATAGAGATACTCTTCTATCGGATTGTAATTCTTGATGTAGTCCGACTCCAGAAAATTCCTCACGTCCTTGATGCTCACCTTTAATCCTGCCAACTGTACTTCGAGCGTCATTCTTTTCATCACCCTCGGCTCCACGGGTCGGAATCCATACCATCCTTTCTCCTTCGGCTGGTATTCCACGTATTTCATCACCGAGTTGTATCTGAAGTTGTATTGGCTTCTCAACAGCTGCATCATGCTTGCAATGTCGTTTTTCCCGTCCTTGCCGTCCATGTCCTCGTTTCTTGCCTTTCCTTCCACTTCAGGTCCGGCTTGCAGGTCGGTGCCTTCCGTGTGGTAATGACTGTCTATCCTCATCGCCACCGCCTTGGCATTGTAGTAAGGATGGGCATCCAGTGTCATCATGAAACTGTTGTGCAGCGAAGGCTCGTTCGACATGGCAGAGGAAGCCTCGACGGAAGCAACCTGAGCACCGATGGTGAGCGATGCCTTGACCACGGCTTGGTAGATGGGGTGGATCTGTTGGTAGGCGATGCGGTAGAGCTGCTCCGCCTCAGGCTCGGAAGTAGGCAGCTTGTCGTCCTGGTTGGTGAATCTTACCAGCACGATAACACCCTTTCCGTCAGCACTTTCCAGTGCGGCAAAGGTGGAGGGCAGGATGGCGACCGAACGCTTCACGCCTTCCGTGCCGTCGGGGTCGGTGATGTTGTTGAACTTGAGGAGCAGGATGCCATTACAAGTCTTCATCTTCAGGTTGCAGTTCTCGTCCTTCGCAAACTCGGCGGCAGGATAGACGTGCATCCATGTAGGCATGTCCTTGTAGAAACGGTAGTCTTCGTCAATGTAGGCGGCGTAGTCTCTGAATCGGGTTACGCTCTGCTTGCTGTCGTCCTTGGCGATGCGCTCCAGCAGTTTCTCCATCGTTTTGGTGCTGACGAGGAGTTGCTTCTTATTGTCGTTGTGTACGATTGTAATCTTCATTATGTTTTTTTTGAAAGCTTGTTGGAAAATGATAGTATAGTGCCCAAAAGTGGGCTCCCCGTCTGGGCACTCGTTGCCCGCTGCGTTGGCAGTGTGTGCCCAAGGCTTGTTCAGTCGATGCCCAAGGCTTGTTCAACTGATGCCCATCCGTTGGTCCGTAAGGGAACATGTGGTGGGAACGGAGAAACCATGGGTGGCAGGATTTTTCATCATATATTCGTGAAGTCGATTTCCTCGGCGAAGTGTTCGAAATCCACATTCTTGTAACCGAAGCGGGCGAAGAGTTGCTTGATGTGTTCCTGCTGTTCGGGCACGAGTTTCAGTTGTCCCAGCTTATATCGGTAGTACTGTCCCTTGCTGCCGAGGTAGCTTCTCATCTCAGAGCGGAGCAGGGGAGCGTCCTTCACCTTCACATCGGCAAAGAGCTTGTCGAATCCCCAGGCCATTTTCACGATACGCAGTGGGGTGAAGAACTCGCATTTTCCGTCTTTCAAGGCATTGGGGAAGATGGCTTGACCCCGCTTGGTGTCGTTGTCCTTGTAGAGCGAGGCGAGATAGTGGATACAGTTGTTTTTCATCGGACAAAGTTCGGTGAAGCAGTAGGTGATGATGCCTGGCACCTCGCCATACTCAAAAGCTTTTCTCAGCAGTTCTTTTTCGTCCATGTGTTATTGGGTATTAAGTTGATAATTGATTATCTTAATAACGTGGAATATGGCAAAATATTGCATCGAAAATGATATTTTTTCGTTAAAAATGATACTTTCATGATACTTCTATGATACTTCTCGCCTTGTTTTCAGAGAAGTCTCATTGTCAGCAACTTGTACTATATCAATTAGATATAGCGATATTGAACATCAAGAATGATACTTTGATACATTTTTATTAAAAATAATCTTTACGTACGTGTGAGCACGAACCATAATTGTAAAGAGAAAGAACGCATCCATTATCTATCGTGGTGAGCCGAATCTTTTCATTGCACTTTTTTCCAATCGACGAGGCCTTTTCCTTAGTCGTCCAGTTCCAAGGCGAGGGCGATGACTCGCCTTGAAAGGCTCGGTATATTGGTTGGCTTTTATCTGCTTTCCTGCGGCGTTGAGACCATCTTCTACAACATTCTTGATTTCTTGCGCTGTTTAATTTTGTGGCAATGCTTCGTGTTTTTAATTTCGTGGGGCAAGAGTAGACTGTCTTTCCCCATTTGTATCCACTCCCACAACATTTTTCGTAACTTTTTCTGCAAAAAGTTTTATAGTTTCAGCCTGTTGGTGGAATTAATTTAGTGCATACTTAATTCCGTCAACGGGTAGGCAATGTTGATTTAGCGTACTTAGATTTTTCATTTGTTTATGCGTCATTGTCATCTTCCTTCCGATTTCGAAAGTCTTTGGGAGAGCAGTTGTGTTTGCTTGTGAACTCTCTGTAGAAGAAAGCGCGATTGCGAAAGCCACAACTGGTTATTATTTCAGATATGGTTTGTTTGCTGGATTTTAACAATTTCTCTGCCTGCTGCATTCTGTAATTTGTGATAAAGTCGTTTGGTGTAGTATTGATTAGCACCTTTAATTTGCGATATAATTGTGTTCGACTTATATACAAGTCTTTTGCCAACTTGTCTGGTGAATATTCTTCATCGTTATAATGAACTTTGAGTGTGTCAATGGCATTCTGTAAGAATTTCTTGTCGTTATCGGAAAATTCCTTAGAATTGTATTTCTGTATGTAAGCAGCTGATGTTTCAGAAAAAGCCAACATACGTTTCATTTCAGCAATAGTACGGTCAGTAATTGCTCTTAGATAATCTGTATGAAATGGTTTTTCTATGATTGCGTTAGCGCCTCTTCGTATTATATCTACATGAGTATCTTTTTCTCTCTCTGTTGATACTATTATAAGTGGGATGTTTTGGGATGATTTTTCTTCTTGGAGATTATCTATGAAGTCATAGTTGTTATTGGAAGGGTCATAGATAATAAGGGTAATAGTGTTGCCTTCTAATATCCTTTGTACCTCTTCTTCTCTGTCGATTTGTATAATATTGTATTGTTCTTGTAAGGTATCGGTCATGAGTTGTTGCATGGTTTCGTCCTTTTCTATAATTAAAATAGTTTCATTTTTACGGTTGATGATTTGGGTAATGGAGTCTTTGTCGTGAATCGTTTCTCTCTTTTTTTCAGAAAGTTTAAGCCTTGGTATAATTAGTGTACAACTTGTAGATGTCTCACTGATTTTGTCTATTTTCAAGTGACCATCCAGACGTATTAGTAAGTCGTTGCATACGGTTAGACTAATGACATTGTCGTTCTTGCCATCAGACAGTTTGTTTTCAAAATTTTCCAATGCTTTGTAGCGGTTGAATATGATATTCAATTCTTTTTCTGTTGGCGAAGTACCATTGTAAGTATATGTGATATTCCAATGTCCGTCATTAAAATGATGGACTACCTCTATAGAACTCTCTGTAAATGTGTTTGCTACGATATAGTATAGTAAGTTGTGTAAAGCTTTAGCCAATAAAATTCTGTCAGTTATAGTGTGGGCAATATTATGACTATTGGCAATAATAAGATTCAGTTTTTTGTTATTGATATCTGTAGAAAAATCATCAAAAGCATATTTGATAGATTCCATTAGATCTATTTCTTCTGTAATAATTTCTGTGTCATTAGTTTCTGCTTTTTTGATATCTGATAATTGACGAATTTGTAGATTCAACTGTTGAACGTTTGTGTCTATTCTGTTTACATATTTTAGGCTGTCTTTGCCTCCTTCAGAAATCTTTAATTTTGCAATATCTGCATAGATTTGAGTTATATTATTTGTAAACTTTTGTGCTACGTTACTAAAGAAGCGTAACTTTGCTTGATGAATATCTTCGCGACTTTGTAGCTTTCGATGTTCCATCTCTGCCTCGTGTTTTATTTCCATATGTACTTTTTTGATATGGAATATATATCTGATGATGAGGCTAATAATAATGATATAAGATAATATAGCCCACCATCTGGCCCACAGAGGGAAGGTAACCCGAATTGGAATGTCAAGTGTTTTCTCGGACCATCTGTGGTTCGAATTGGATTGTCGTACATGTAAGGTGTAATTACCAGGAAAAAGCTTGCTAAGTATAATCTTTTTGCTTTCTCCTACATGTGTCCATGAAATATTCCTATTAGGGAAGATTCCTTTATGTTCTAACCAGTATGATAATTCGCAGCGATCGTTATCAATATAGTCAAGTATGGAAAATGAAATCTCTATGGTATGTGTTTTGTCGTTGACAATTATTTTGTCGTTTGAAAATGCAACTTTTTCTTGATCTATATTGATGTTGTATACCAGTAATTTTGGCATGAATACGTCTTTCTCCATTTGTAATGGTGAAATTATACTGATTCCGTCGGTTCCGCCAAAGAACAAAGTGCTCTTGTTGGAGTTAGAGAAGCTGGCTCCGTCCGAAAATTCATTTCCTTGTAATCCGTCTCGAAAATAAAAATTGATTGTATTTTGAGTTTCTGGATTGAGGTGTACAATGCCATTGCTTGTGCTAATCCAAATATTGTGGAAAATGTCTTCTTCTATGCCATGTATATTGGCATTTTCAAGATTGGTGTTTGGCTTTAGGTGCTTGAATATAACGCTTTCGTTGTTGGATTCCAAATAATTGAGCCCTTGGGTTGTTCCAATCCAAAGTCTTCCCTTGTTATCTTTTAATAATGATATGATGTCATCGCAAACGGGTGAGTTAGTGTTTGGCGCAATGTTGCGATAGGTTTTGATGTGTCCGTTAATTTTGTCGAGACGACTCAAACCTCCGCCCCTCGTTCCAATCCAAATGTAGCGCCCATCGTTGACAATACTATATATGATGTTACTTTCAAGAGAGTTTTTCCCTTGTAATAAAGAATATTTTTTTATGTATAAGACTAAGTCATTTTTGATGGTTAGCCTAAGCAATCCGTTACCGCTTGTACCAACAAACAGTGTGCTGTCGTTCTCTTGGAGGATAGTGTATACAGAATATACAGCTTTCTCGTCTTTGGGATGAATGAATTTCATTCGTTTCAATAGACCATTCTCGATGTAAGGTAATCCATAGCCATCAGTTCCGATAAGTAGTTTTCCGTCAAGGCTTTTGCATAGTGAAAATACGGAATTATAACTTCTGCCAGGGCCAAGATTATAATTGTTTGTATATATCATACTATCTTCATTAACCATTCGGTAGCAAGATAGACCATTCCCTTTACTTCCGACCCAAATAGTCTTGTCGTCTTGAAGTATCGCACGAATAGGAGACTCTATTTTTGGTAGTTTGGGAGAGTTTATAAACCGAGAATTTTCGAAAAATTGATAGATTCCCTTACCATCTGTTCCTGCCCATAGTATGTTTTGGGTTCCTTTATATATAGAAAACACGGCATAGCCTTTCAGTAGCATGGTTCGTTTTCTCTTGTTAAGAATGTAGCAACCATGGGCTGTTCCCACATAGAGAGTTTCATCAGATTTGCTGATGCATAGGATTTTCTCTTTGAAATCTATATGTGTATCTTTTAATTCGCTTCTTCCATTTATGTAGAGAAGCTTTTCTGTAGTTTGGATGAAAATATGTCCTTTACCTCCTCTAAGTAGAGATATAGTGTTTGTAGGAAGTTTATAGGATTTCTCAACAAAAAGATTGCGTTTGTTTATGTTGTAGCAAATCAACTTGGTGCTGTTGGCTACCCACAGCCTATCGTGAGAATCGAATTCTAAAAAAACTATTTTCCCCTTGGGTATATAGGAGGCTTGTAAGGACACAAATTTGTTGTCCTTTTTCGAATAAATATAAAGTTTCCCTGTATTATAGTTGGCAATAATACGTTTTTTCTTGTCGATAATGCATTTAAAGGTGTTTTCTCCATAATGAAGTTGTTTGGGACCATCTAAAAGATAACGTTTGGCTTTTCCGCTCGTTTTGTCAAGTCGACAAATGCCTCCATCGGTGGTAATCCACAAATGTAGGCTATCTTCTTCGTATATGTCTCTAATCACGGGATGAGGGATTGTTGTCGAATCTTTAGATTTAGATAGGTATTGCTCAAATTTATGTCCGTCATAACGGTTTAGTCCATCCCAGGTTCCAAACCACATGATTCCTTGAGAGTCTTGGAAAATAACATTAACGGAACTGTTACTCATTCCGTTGTTGTTGTCCAAGTGTAATGAACTTGTTTTTTGATTCTGACATATCCCAATTGCGCATATTATTAGGAATGTGAAGGAAAATATGTATACATTTATAACCTTTTTCATATTTGGATTGTAGTTGTTCGGGACAAAGATAGTAATAAATTACGAATAAAATGCAAGAAAAAACGTTTTTTATCGTCTTTAATGTATATGTGCGTTCAAAATATATCTATTTTAGTAAAAAAGAGAAGAAGGTACTGGTGTATACACTTTTGCTTTCCCAATATACTACCTTTTGACAGAAAGGTTTTAATTTTGCAGTACAATCTAACAATTTTAAAACTTTAAATTATGGATATAACTAAAAGAAACAACTTAAATCCGATTTTGAGACCATGTGATTTTGTACCGGCTATTGAGGGTATGGAAATAGCTTGTTTACTGAATCCTGGAGTATTTATGATGAATGGTCGTGTAGGCCTTGTTATACGTGTAGCTGAGCGTCCGAAGCAAAAAGAAGGAAAAATATCTTTTCCTATTTATACAGAAGAAGGTTTTAAAGTCTTAGAATTTGATAGGAATGACCCTGATTTAGATGCTTCTGATCCTCGTGTTATCAATTATAAAGGACAGAATTATCTTACCACACTTTCTTATCTTCGTTTTGCATTTAGTGAAGATGGAGTTCACTTCCATGAAGATGTTGCTTATCCACCTATTTTTGGTAGCCGTCCTTCCGAGTCGTTTGGTATTGAAGACTGTCGTGTGGCAACGATGGAAGACGGATATTTTCTAACATTTACAGAAGTGTCACCTGTAGCAGTAGGTGTAGGTATGCTTGAAACACAAGATTTTCAAAGTTTTCAACATCATGGTATGATATTTCCGCCTCATAACAAGGATTGTGCTTTGTTTGAGGAGAAAATAGGTGATAAATATTATGCTTTCCATCGCCCAAGTAGTCCTGAACTAGGTGGCAATTATATGTGGATAGCAGAGTCGCCTGATCGTGTACATTGGGGTAACCATGTATGTATAGCAACTACCCGTGACGACCATTTTGATAGCGCTCGTTTAGGTGCTGGAGCACCTCCAATCAAGACGAGTGAGGGTTGGCTTGAGATATATCACGGAGCTACAGCCGAAAATAGATATTGTTTAGGTGCCATGCTTCTCGATCTAAACGAACCTACTCATGTCCTTGCTCGTTCAGAGCAACCTATCATGGAGCCTATAGCAACTTATGAGCAGACTGGCTTCTTTGGGAATGTGGTCTTTAGTAATGGGCAGATAGTTGATGGTGATACCATTCATCTTTATTATGGTGCGAGCGATGAAGTAATATGTCTTGCTGATTTGTCTATTAAGGAAGTGTTGAATAGCTTAAAATCATAAATAAATGAAAGGAATATTGAACGAAATTCGATTCTTCAAGTCGCATGAGCACAATATGAAGGTGCTTCTACTGACGAACATGATTTATGGTTTCGTGCTTCCTGTAGTAGAAATCTTTGCTGGTGCTTATGTTATGCGAGATACTAATGATCCCGCAATGGTGGCCTATTATCAGCTTGCCATGTATGTAGGTGTAGTATTTACATCTATGGTCAATGGTTTCTTTTTGAAATTCTTAAACGTAAAGACACTTTATTCGGCTGGTATCTTGGTGAGTGGTGTCTCTTTGGCGGGAATGATGAATATACAAGGATTGGGGCTCGTCGGTTTAGGGCTGGCAGGATTTAGCCTGGGAGCAGCATCCGGTTTTTTCTGGACAAATAGATATCTTTTAGCTCTGTATAACACCAATGATGAAAATCGAAATTATTATTTTGGTTTAGAGTCATTTTTCTTTTCTGTAGCATCCATCACTGTGCCTTTGATTATCGGTGCATTTATAGGAGGGATGAGTGGAGTCGAGATCCTTGGCTTCTTGTTTGATGTAAGCATGAGTTATAAAGTTGTGACAATAGGTGTGTTTTTTCTGACATTATTGGCATGTGCTGTTTTGTGGAAAGGACAGTTTGTGATGCCTAAGGAGATAAAGTTCTTGCATATACACTTTCATGTACTTTGGCGCAAAATGTTACTTTTAGCCAGTTTGAAAGGTATGGTACAAGGATTTTTAGTTACAGCTCCAGCTATTTTAGTAATGAAGTTTGTTGGCGATGAAGGGGCCCTCGGTCTCATTCAAGGTATCAGTGGTGCGATAACAGCCATTATGGTATATGTGTTAGGTCGTATAGCTCGTCCACAAGATCGTAAGTGGATATTCTTTGGTAGTGTATGGGTGTTTTTTGTCGGAACATTGGCCAATGGTATCTTGTTTTCGGCAGTAGGTGTCATCATGTTTGTACTCTGTAAAGTCATATTTCAGCCATTGTTCGATCTGGCTTATTTCCCTGTTATGATGCGTACAATAGATGTTGTAGCTAAGTTGGAAAACAGAAATGAGTATACCTATATCATGAGTCACGAGGTAGGTTTGTTTATAGGACGCGCCTCTGGTTTGTTGCTTTTTATTGCATTAGCTTACTGTATTTCTGAAGATTTTGCTTTGAAATATGCTCTTGTAATAGTGGCAGCATTGCAAATCTTAGCCTATCCTCTCTCTAATAACATAACAAAACAATCAAATCTATTAGCAAAACAAAACGGTTATGAAGAAAACTAAAATGATGATTTACATCATCTTGTCAACTATGTTTTTTGCTTTAACAGTGAATGCTCAGAATGGGCGCAATTCTGTAAAGCAAGTGAAGATTAATCGCGTAGTCTCTATGCCTGATATGCCAGAAACTTATGGCATGATTAATTGGCGAGAAAAGGCAAAATCTTTTGATGCGTATGTCTTTGATTGGAATAATAAAGGCGAATTGGGACCTCTGATTTGGAAAGATAATACACGTCGTAACATAGACCAGGAGACTTTTGGTCTTTACACTGCACTTGGTGATGTGAGACAAGGTCCTCTCCATAACGGCGGTGAGTTTCACGAATCACTCAATTCTTTAGCAGCAATATTAGGTGCAGGCTTGGTTGGTATTGATAAGACCAATCAAAATGGTTACAATTATGTGAAGATGGTGCAGAACTATTATAATTGTGCTAATGGTTGGAATATAGTGATGAATAATACAAATCCACGAGTAGCTGATTTAGGAGGCGGTTATGGCCGTGATTGGTGGTATGATGTGTTGCCCAATGCGTTGTATTATGCGGTTAGCGATGTTTTTCCTCATGTTGATGGCTCAGAAAAGATTCTGCGTAGTATAGCAGAACAATTTACTAAGGCCGACTCAGTGTTGGCTGGTAATTACGATTATTCCTATTTCGACTATGGAAAGATGAGAGGAGGTCGTAGTCATATCCCATATCAGCAAGATGCTGCAGGTGGACATGCTTATGTGTTGCTATGTGCCTATAAGAAATTTGGTGATAAACGATATTTGCAACATGCTAAGAGTGCAATTGAGGCATTGCTCTCACAGAAAGAAAGTCGTTTTTATGAAGCATTGCTTCCTTTAGGATGTTACACAGCTGCCTATCTGAATGCCACAGAGGGTAAAAAGTATGATACACACAAGCTACTTGACTGGGTGTTCGACGGATGTCAGAGTCCTACTGGGCGTACAGGTTGGGGAATTATCGTCGGAAAATGGGGCGATTACGATGTAAGTGGCTTACAAGGAAGCGTTACGGATGGTGGCGGATATGCTTTTTTAATGAATAGCATCAAGCCCGCATGGCCTTTTGTTCCGATGGTGAAATATGCTCCAGAGTATGCTGCAGCTATTGGGAAATGGATGCTCAATAATGCCAGTGCATGCCGATTGTTTTTTCCACAAAACATCGATGCTAAACATCAATGGGCTCCTGAGTATCGTAATTTAACAGAAAACAATATTGCATACGAAGGTTTGCGCAAGGCTGATGACTATGGAAAGTTCTCGCTTATAGGCGTAAATCCTGTAGCTATTGGTGATGGACCAAAGTGGATTGCTGGTAATCCAACAACCTCTATGTTGAGTGTTTACAGCACATCTCCTGTGGGTATTTTGGGGGCTATTGTTGATACGACTGATGTTCAAGGAATATTACGATTGGATTGTAATGCTACAGACTTTTATAGTCAGCGAAACTATCCTGCTTATTTGTATTACAATCCCTATGAAGATGCTCAACAGGTTACTTATGTTTCGTCTCGTAAGAGTTTTGACCTTTATGATATAGTAGCAAAAGAGTATGTTGCAAGAAACATGCATAGTGGTCAGAAAATAAGTATATCAGCTAAGTCGGCACGTGTTATTTACGAGCTTCCTGCTAAAACGCGTCTCAAAATAAAAAATGGGAAAATTTTAGCTAATCATCAAATCATTTCATATAATTAAAAACGTAAATCTATGAAGAAGCATTTTTTGTCAGTATTAATTGCTATGGCAGTTTCTTCTTCTGCCTTTGCGCAGCAAGAAAAAACAATTACCGGTACGGTTTATGATCGAAATACAGGAGAGCCACTCATTGGTGTGACTGTAGTAGAAAGTGGAACCCATAATGGTACCGTGACAGACTTGGACGGAAAATATCGTCTCAAGGTAAAATCAAATCAGATTAATGTATCGTATGTAGGATATACTTCCGCAACGATGAAGACACTTAAGGATGGTAATTATGATATCCGTTTGGATACAGATAACACCTTAAACGAGATTGTTGTCGTAGGTTATGGTACACAGCGAAAGAGTGACCTTACTGGAGCTTTGTCTTCTATAAGTGAGAAGGATATAAAGAATTATGCCACCTCCAACGTTTCTAACCTCTTGGCTGGTAAGGCAGCTGGTGTATTCGTAAGTACAAGTAGTGGTCAGCCTGGTTCTGACGCTGTGGTTCGTGTACGCGGTTTGGGTACGGTTAATGATAACAATCCCCTCTATGTTGTGGATGGTCAGTTTATGGATAATATCAGCAATCTGAATCCTGCAGATATTGAGCGTATGGAGGTGTTGAAAGACGCATCTGCTTGTGCTATCTATGGCTCTCGTGGCTCTAATGGTGTTATCTTGGTAACAACCAAGAGTGGTATTAAGGGGCAGACAGTAGTGACCCTTGACGCCTCTGTGGGTGTGAGAAGTAGCTATAAGGCCCTCGATATGATGAATAGTGACCAGTACTACGATTTTATCACGACGGCATATGGTGATAATTCTACCTTTGATAAAGTGAAGTTTACTAATCAGTATAAAAAAGGTTATAGTACTGACTGGTGGAAAGAGTGTACCCGTAATGCGTTCAATCAAAACTACAATCTGAGCGTTCGCACAGGTAATGAAAAGTCACGTACAGCACTTAGTTTAGGATTCGTCAACGAAGAAGGAACTATTATCGAGACAGGTTTCCGTCGTCTGAATGCTCGTTTGAATCAGGAGTACGATCTCAATAAATATGTAACATTGGGAGGTACTATCAATATCGCAAGCATGCGCAAGAGAGATACCAGTGCATTACCTTCTTTCGAATTTATTCAGAAGGCCGACCCATTTACACCTGTTATCAATCCATTGGTGGATCCATCTTCTGAGAACTATGAATATAACAAATGGGCTCCTACCGAGTGGTCTTTCGACCCTAACCCAGTGTCTATATTAAAGTTGAACGATCGTCATAACGATTTGTTCAATGTTTTCGGAAATGCTTTTGCTAAGATTAATTTCTCAAAGGATTTCTCATATCGTTTGCAGTTTAGCTTTGAGCGTAATCAAGACACATTTAAAAGTTTTAAACCGATTTATTCAGCAATCTTCTCTGATGATATGTTGGGTAATCGCGAGAGCAAGTACAATACGCAGACAGAGTTGATAAATAACACTTCTACCACATTTAATTATTTAGTAGAGCAGCGTTTGAACTATAATAAGGCTATTGGAAAGCATCATCTTGATGCTATGGTAGCTATGACTTATGAGAAGAATTGCTCAGAAGGTATCAATGCTTTCAAGCGCAATGCTTTGGGTAATGAAGAAATATATCGTATACTCAGCGCTCAGACCTCTGGCGACCAGACTTCAGGTGATAAGATAACAACCTCTATGCTTTCTTATTTGGGACGTGTTAATTACTCTTATGACAATCGATACTTAGCTACCGTAAGTTTCCGTGCCGATGGTTCTTCTCGTTTCGCAAAGAACAATCGTTGGGGATATTTTCCATCATTGTCTTTGGGATGGAGAATCAGTAATGAGAAATTCTTCCAGGATTCTTCTCTTGGCAAGGTATTTGACAACTTGAAGTTGCGCGCAGGTTGGGGACAGAATGGTAATCAGCGTATTGATGCTACAGCTCCTCTCACCCTTATTGGTACTAATAAGGAAGCTCAATGGTGGTTTGGTTCTGGCTTCAGTCAGGGATACGTACCTACTTATCAAGGTAATCAGGATATCAAGTGGGAGACAAGTACTCAGGCCAACGTTGGTATAGACCTCACAATTTTGCGCAATTCTCTCGATTTGAGCATGGACTTCTATGTGAAGAAAACTTCTGATATGTTGCTTCAGATGCCTATTCCTTCTTTCGGCGCTTATCCTAATAGTCCTTTCTTCAATGCTGGCGACCTGAAGAATACAGGTTTTGAGTTTGTGGCTAATTATCATAACCACATAGGAAATTTCAACTATCATGCAGGACTAAATTTCTCTACTTATAAGACCAAGGTAACTAAGCTGTCTTCTGAATATCTTACAGGTGCAGTAAGTCGCACTTATGAAGGAGGTCCTATCGGTCGTTTCTATGGTTTCAAGCAGCTGGGTATCTTCCAGAATCAAGCAGAAATAGATAACTATGTAGATAAGGATGGAAATAAGATCCAGCCTAATGCACATCCTGGTGACTTCAAGTTTGCTAAGCTCACAGAGTCGGGTGCCCTCAATGACGATGACCGTCAGTTTATTGGTGATCCTAATCCTGATGTAATCTATGGCTTCAATTTGGGTTTCGAATACAAGGGCTTTGACTTGAATATGGCATTCCAAGGAACATTAGGAAATGATATCTACAATGCTTCACGAGGCACTTTAGCTGTAGTAGGTTATCAGAATGCTTTGGCTGATGCTTATACCAAGGCTTGGAGACAAGAAGGTGATAAGGCTGAGTTCCCACGCATAACAACAAATAATGACAACAACAATTATCGTGTGTCTTCTTTTATGGTAGAGGATGGTTCTTATCTTCGTTTGCAGAATGTGCAATTGGGATATACAGTGCCTTCTAAGTTAATGGCTAAGTTACGTTATATCACAAGTTGCCGTTTCTATGTATCTGCACAAAACTTGTTTACGATTACAGGCTATAGTGGGCTTGATCCAGACTTGGGAGCTACAAATCCTCTCAACATGGGTTATGATTCTACACGTTATCCTTCTTCACGAACCTTCATGTTTGGTGTTAATTTACAGTTCTAAACCATTTAAACGACATACTATTATGAAAAAAATATTGTTAAGTTTTATGTCTCTTGCCTTAGTATTAACTTTAGGCAGTTGTGATCTTGATGAACCCAACTATGGTAAGACAACCAGTGATAATTTCTATAAGAAGCAAAGTGATATAAATGAGGCCCTTACAGGTGCTTATCTGCAGTTGCGTAATACTTGGAATGAGTATGCTCTGAACTTCTATTTTGTGGGTGACTGTTCTACTGATGATGCTCTTAAAGGTAGTAGCGATGGCGACCGTGCAGAAGTTATGGAACTTTCTAATTTCACGGTATACACAACAAACGGAGAAGTGGGACGCCGTTGGGAAATCCTTTATCGCCTCATAAATCGTTGTAATGATGTTATAGCCAATGCACCTACAGCTCAAGGTGACAAGGAATTGCTTGCACGTTACGAAAAGGAGGCTAAGGCCTTGCGTGCATTTGGTTATTATAGCCTTGTTACTACATTTGGTGGAGTGCCTCTTATCACAGCACCTATGCAGCCTGCTGAAATTTTGAAGGTTCCTCGTGCTTCTGCAGATGCTGTTTATGCTCAGATTATTTCTGACTTGACAGATGCTTCTACCCTTCCTGCAAAGGGAGAATATGAAGCAAGCGAGCAATATCATGTAACTCGTGGATTTGCCAAGACGATGCTTGCTAAGACTTATATGTTCCGTGGTGACTTTGATAATGCTGAGAAGGTACTTCGTGACATCGTAGAGGTGGATAAGGATTACGATCTTCTGCCAGACTATGGTATGAATTGGCGTCCTCAGTACGAAAACAGCATAGAGTCAATTTTCGAGTTGCCTAATAAAGTGTACGATAAGTCGATAGCAACAGGTACCAATGTGCCTCATTTTTTTACTTCTCGCGATGTTCCTGGTTATCAGGGTTATGGATTCCATGTTCCTACTACTGATCTTTTCAAAGCCTATGATGTAGATGATCCACGTCAAACCTACGTGTTCACTCGTACAGGTGACCGTTATGTTGGCGATGAGCAAGCTCAAGATAACCATCAGAGTGCTACTGGCTTCCACGACTACAAGATGACAGTTCCTAAGGCAGAAAAACAAGGTACGGATGTATGGATGATTTCTTACAATATTCGTCTGATTCGTTATTCGGATGTTCTCTTGCTCTATGCTGAGGCTCTCAACGAAATGAACAAACCGGTTGAGGCTAAAAAATATTTGAATAAGGTAAGAAAACGTGCTCGTGAAACTAATCCTCTCGATCCGCGCAAAGACATGCAAGCATACGTTCCAGCAACTACATCTAGCACATTACCTGACATCACAACGACCAACAAGGATGAGCTTCGAGGTATAATCTGGCATGAACGTCGTGTAGAGTTGGCTATGGAAGGATGGCGACGTGACGACTTGATGCGTCAGCATCGTTTTGGTGAGGTAATGCGTGCTTACGCCAAAAAGTACAATGTACAGAAGGGGCGCAATTTTGATGATGAGCGAGATTATCTCTTGCCAATTCCTCAGGGTGAGCGTGATAAGAGTAACAATATCCTTACACAGAATCCCAAATACTAAGAAAGTAGATAATAATAGGTATATAAAGGGATAACAAATTAAACTTCTCCCCCAAGAGGCTCAAGAAAACTCTTGGGGGATTTGATGTGTTAGCGAGTTAGGAATCTGAAAACAGATACATTCCAATTCATTCCAATGTTTGCAAAATTGGAAAGAATTGGAATGATTGCTTCTGGGGTTTAAAGGATTCTCAACGGCAGTAGCGACGGCATATATAAGAGTTTTGAGGATGTATTCTAAAATTAGTCTTTCAAGCAGCCAATCGGCACAACATATACCCCGTCTTCTCTGCGGTAAGCATAGTCGCCGACAGCTGTGAGTACCATCATAAAAGATGGGGATTTCATCTTGGTTGTGTCTATCTTGTCTGCAAGAGCAGTTAGCGTAGAGACTCCTTTTTCGATGGCTTGTGCACCACCCAGCTTAATTTCGATGAGACCGTATGAACCGTTGCGGAGATGGAGAACAGCATCACATTCCAAGCCGTTCTTGTCGCGATAATGATAGACGTTGCCATCTATGGCATCTGCATATACACGAAGATCACGAACGCATAAGGTCTCGAAAAGTAAGCCGAAAGTCTCCAAGTCGTTGATGAGATCATCAGGACCAAGGCCTAATGCTGCCACAGCAATAGATGGATCAACGAAATATCGGGTTTCAGCTGAACGGATGGCAGTTTTGCTACGAAGGTTTGGATTCCAGGCTGACATGTCCTCTATGACGAAGATTTTTTTGAGCGCACCGATGTAACTCTGAACAGTCTTGTCTGCCAGCGTCTCATCATCATTTTCCATCATGTCTTGTCGTATGGCTCCGATACTGACTTGTCCACCTTGTGAACGGGCGTATGAACGCAGAAGGAGTTTGGTTCGTTCGCTGTTTCTGCTGATTTTATCTACCCTTGAAATATCTGTCTTAACCACCGCATCGTAATAGTCGTATGCCTGTCGCAAGGCAGCTCTTGTGTTCTTGGTTGTAGCACTGGGCCATCCTCCTCTGCAGACGAGAAAGGCAATATCTTCCAGTTTCATTTTATTGAAACCTTCTTGGTTTACATTTCCTTTAAACAGTTCGCTGATACTTACTTCGCCTGTAGATTCTCCCGATTCCCATAATGACATAGGGCGCATGGTAATCCAAGCGAAACGTCCTGTACCCGTGTGATGTATTTTTTCAGATGATGTAGGCACTGCAGAACCAGTGAGGATAAACAAGCCTTCCTCACCTTGGTGGTCCACTTCAAATCGTATGGCATCCCAGATTTGCGGAATGATTTGCCATTCGTCAATGAGACGTGGCTTTTCTCCTTTTAGGAGCATTTTTATCTTTAAATTCGCCATTTCCAGATAGTTGTTTTGGTTGTCTGGGTCTGCCATGTATAGCACGCTTTTGGCCTTTTGTTCTGCTGTGGTTGTTTTTCCACACCATTTTGGTCCTTCTATCAATACAGCTCCAACTTCTTCTAATCTGTATTCCAATAGTTTATCTGCAATTCTTTTCTTGTATTTCTTCATGTCAAATCTCTTTTATTTCTGCTGCAAATATACGATAAAATCTTGGAATTACCAAATTTGGCTGCATATTTTTGTCTAATTTGGCTGAGTTTTGTTACCCAGTTTGGCTGTAATTTGTTACCTAATTTGGCGAAAAAAGACTGTCCTCATCTGAAAGGTTATATCAGATGAGGACAGTTACTGTTTTTTATCGACATGAAATCAGTTTACGCATGTCTTTTCTCATAGGACAGGCTGTGGTCGTGCTTGTCGATGTCGTGTTTCGACTTGCTCTTGATAACCAGCCAAACACCTGAGAAGACGAGGAGGGCGGCAAGAGCCTGCGTGCCTTTGAAGACTGCCAGGCCTACGAGCACGCTGACAGAAACAGAGACCAAAGGCTGCACATAGTTGTATACCGAAACTACAGTGGGGCGGAGTGTCTTCTGACCTATCATCATCAGAATGTAGCCCAGATATGTGCCGAAGAAGATGACGTAGCCCGTTTCCCACCATGCCGATACTGGCACCTCAGCCCATGGGATGGAAGCCACATGAGAGGCGGAGAAAGGCAGGATCATGACCGATGCCCAGGTGAACATCCACTTGTTGATGGTGAAGAGCGAATATTTTCCCACCAAGGGCTTGAAGAGCGACAGATAGAGCGCGAACGACAGTTGGGCAGCCATGCAGAGCAAGTCGCCCCAGATGTTTCCTACCTTGGCATTTCCCGCCGTGGCACTTGTCATGATGATGAGCACGGCACCGCTGCAGCCTAAGAGTACGCCAGCCACCTTTTTCCAGGTGATGGGCTCGCGGAGGATGAGGAACGACAGAATCATGGCGAAGATAGGCATCGATGTGGTCATGATGCTCGAATTGCTGGGCGAGGTGATGCTCAGTCCGATGGTGTAGCAGCACTGGTTGAATACCAGTCCGAAGAGTCCTGCTCCTGCCAGTTTGATGATGTCGGTTGTAGGGATGTGCTCCCTGCGAGTGAAGAGTGAAGTGAGCCAGAAGAGGATGGCTCCGCCCAGAACGCGGAATGATACCATGTCGATGCCCTCGATGCCGTGTGTCATGGCATCCTTGCCTACAGGTGCCATCAGTCCCCAGAATGCGCCCGATCCAAAGAGACACAAGTGGGCTAAAAGTGGTTTGTTGTTACCCATTTTACCTTATTTAATATAAAAAATCGATGCAAAGGTACAAAATTTCGGTTAAAATGATTATATTTGCCCTAAGTTTTAGAGTTAAAGTAGATAAAAGTACAAACCTATGCAGAAATATGCCGATTATATCAAGCAGATAGAGATAGACTCTCTATGGAGTGGTACCAAGCACATACTTTGGAACCTCGACCGCAGGGTGAACATCCTGAGCGGTGTGAACGGAGTGGGCAAGAGCACCATTCTCAACAAGGTAGTGAAAGGCCTGAGTGCCGGGGGCGAGTTTCCCAGCCATCTGCTCAAGGGCGTTCATCTGAAGGTGGAGCCCGAGGAGGCTAAATGGATCAGGTTTGACGTGATTCGTTCGGTCGACCATCCGCTGCTCAACTCTGAGATGATCAGCAAGGTGGATCTTTCACTTGTTACCGAGCTCGACTGGCAGCTCTTCCAGTTGCAGCGCAAGTATCTCGACTATCAGGTGAATATCGGCAACCGCATCATTGCTGTGCTGCAGAGTGGCGAACCCGATGCGGCACAGAAGGCTCAGGCACTCAGCGAGCCCAAGAAGATGTTCCAGGACATTGTGGACGACCTGTTCCGCGAGACGGGCAAGACCATCATCCGCAATGCCAACGAGATTAAGTTCAACCAGATAGGCGAGGTGCTGCAGCCTTATCAGCTGTCGGCAGGCGAGAAGCAGATGCTTGCCATTCTGCTCACAGTGTTGGTGGAAGACAATCAGCCCTATGTGCTCTTCATGGACGAGCCTGAAATCAGTCTTCACTTTGAATGGCAGAAGCAGCTTATCTCCTTGGTGCTGAAGTTGAACCCCAACATCCAGATTATCATGACAACCCACAGTCCTGCTGTGGTCATGGACGGCTGGACCGACCGTGTGACCGAGGTGAACGACATAACGATTAAGTGATGTTTAGTGTTTAATGTTTAGTGTTTAATTGTTCTGCTTATGGCTAAACGTTTAACCGATAATATCAATTCGCAATACTTCGAGGCCATCAACAAGATGACTCCGAAGAAGGCCCGGCGCAGAATAGTAGTCTACGTCGAGAGTTACGATGATGTGTTCTTCTGGCGTTCGGTGCTCGGCCGTTATGAGGACGACAAACTAACTTTCGATATCATGCTGCCTTCGCGCAACCAACATCTCGACAGGGGCAAGAAGGCTGCCATCTCCAACATGCTCAAGGGTGTGGGCAGAGACATGATAGCCTGTGTGGATGCCGACTACGACTATATTCTGCAAGGCTCTACGGAGATGTCGAGACAGATGTTGGAGAATCCCTACATCTTTCATACTTATGCTTATGCGATAGAAAACTTCCAGTGTTATGCCAAGGGACTGCACGAAACCTGCGTGATGGTGACGCTCAACGACCATCGCATTTTCAACTTTGAGCGCTTCCTGCTGTCTTATTCCCAAACCATCTGGCCTCTCTTTGTATGGCATGTAGTCTTTCTGCAGCGCCGTAAGATGTCGATGCACTTCGATATGTGCGAGTTCAACAAGGTGGTGGTGCTTCCCTCTGTCCGCATTCAGAATCCGCAGTGGGCGATAGAGTATCTGAGCAAGAAGGTGAGAGCGAAGATGTTCCAGCTGGAGCGCCGTTTCCCCAAACTCAAGGATGCCTTGCCTAAAACGGAGCGGATGTTGCGCGACTTGGGCATCAACGACAACAATACTTATCTTTACATCCAGGGGCATCATCTTTTCGACTTGGTAGTGAGTCCGGTGGTGCAGACGGTGTGCGACATTCTGCGCAACGAGCAGGAGAACGACATTCGCGACCGTGCTGTTCACAGCGAGCAGGCACGCACCGAAATAGCTTGCTACGAGAACAGCCTCGGCAAGGTGAAGATGATGATGAAGAAAAATACCTACTATCAGTTCTCTCCGGAATTCCAGAAGATTCTGGCGGACGTGGAAAGATATTTGGAAAAGGATTTTTAGGTCGTGAAAGTACGTATTTTTTATAAGTGATTGAGAATGAGATAAGTTTTTATCTC
>CAVACC010000048.1:0-22543 GCA_963587495.1 Clostridia bacterium
TACTTGACAGGCTCGCCTGTGCTTGAGCTCGCAAAATTGCCCCTTTTATGGTTTGGACAGCTTTATCTACTGTTATATTGTTTTCTTCCATTATACTCTGTTTTGATATTATTTACAAAGGTAGTCCTTTAAGCCTCTATTGCATAACACCTTTCTTTGAAAAGAACGTATAATCAATAGTATTATTGCGATGATTGTACTTTTATTAATCGCTTCACTCGTTGCACGGTACTTACCCCTTTACCACTCAACTTTGCCACATCCCGAATGGAATACTCCTTGCGGAACAAACTAATAACTTCCCTATATTCTATAAGATATTCAACTTTCGCAAATGGGGAAGTTAAAGAAGTTCTTCTCTCTAAGAAAACACGCTGAAAAAAGAAGCCGGCTTCATGTGGCAACGCAAGCACTTTCGATCATCAACGCAAGTACTTTCGATTGCCATAGAAGCCGGCTTCGTTTTTGAGGTTATTTCCCTCTCCTATTCATCCCATGTTGTCCAGGGGTTGTAGGGCTTTGCCATATCGGCAACACTGCCGTTGCCGTTGTCTACATTTTCGCTTTCTGATGAAATTCCACCCACATAAGTGCCAGCGCCATCGTGGACGATTTGGTTCTGGTCTACTTCGCGAGGCGAGCCGGCCATGAAATGTTCTGTCTCCATCTTCACCAATATCATGGTAGGCTTGTTGTATATCTTTTTCATTTTCTTTTCTCCTTTTACTGTTATTTTTACATCATTTTCCCTTCATGTGCATTCACTGCACACTCTTACTTACGGAGATATTTTCTGCCGTTGCGTACCACGATGCCCTTGTAAGAAGCATCCACACGCTGTCCGCTCAGGTTGTAAACCTCGGCTTGCTTAGAGGCTTCCTCAGCCGAAATGTTGCTGATGCCTGTTGTCGAAGCAGCCATCACTGCCACATGAATCTTGGCGTTGGTGTCATTGTTTTGGCTTGCAGCAGCTTTGTTCTTCTCAGCATTCCAGTGGGGGAAATAGAAATAAGCACGCATTCCGTTGAACTGAATAGTAGAACCAGAAGGCAGATATTTCAGATAATTGCCAGCAGCTGTGCTGATGTACTGATACCTTTGGCTACCGTTTTCAGAAATAGGATTCGTTGTAAGCTTACCATCCGCATCTTCTGCATATTTCTTACGACCATACAATCCACGGAAATAAAAATCGCCGTTTACAATGTTGTCGTTATACGAAGCCTTCACCTCGTAAGGAGACTTAACGGTGATTGTTTTCTTTCCGACAGGTGCATAATAGGTTAGCTCCTGTTTCATAAGATCTTCAGGCTCCATGTTCTCTGAATTTCGAATGGTCTTTAAACAAGCTGTCTGTGTGCCTGATGCCTGCATCAGATAAGGCACACCTGCCTTAATAGTGAGGTCTGTATCTGCCAGTTTGGTAAAGGAAAGCACACCTTTATCGCTTACTTTTCCTGCCCATTGCTGAGCGGTTTCATCACTTGTTGTAGGTTTGGCAAGGGCTGTAAGTGTACAGCCGAAAGCTGTATGAAATTCGTCTTTAGTCAAATCGAAAGGCAGACAAATTGTATTCCATGCACCCTCGTTGCTAACCAATTTCGTACGATGCACATAGACATCTACCTTACCGTCAAAAGCACCCTGCGAAGCCAAGTATTCTACACGATCTTCAACGTCATTCTCATCAAGATAAATCTTGTTTACCTTAAAAAAATTGTCCTTCAGTACTATGAGTTTTGACTCACTGTCGTTTCGCTTAATCAAAATGCCCTCGAAGGTTCCGCTGGTGCCTACATAGTCATCGATGTTAATGTTGGGCAACTGCGAACAGCTAAAGTAAATACGTTTATCTCTATAATCAGTGCCCGTACCAGTATGTTCATCCTGTACCAAATAGTATTCATTGTTAGTTCCCTTCTTAATGGTTCCTGGAACCTGGATAATCGTATTCAGATAGGGACCATACGAAGCATTAACCGTATTTCCATCAGCATCATTGTTTTTTGCAATAGTATTCACATCTGAGACAACTGAAACAGGATAGACTGCCGCCTTAGTTCCATCTTCACTTGCCTCACCATCACGATTTATGGTAGTAAGAGTCGTTTGATAAGATTTTCCGTCAATTGAAACTGAATTGAACAGAGAACCGAAATACGGCATACCTTTCTCACCCTCATTGTAGTCTCCTATGATAGAACCTGTTATCTTGCTACCAATTTTCAAATTCCATTCAGGGTACAAATTCCTACCTTTTTCATTATTAGGCGAAATCCATAGACCATAATTGCTATTATCGACAACAAAGAATGAATTGACGAATTTTGTTGATTTGATCTTTTCGTCTTCATTTTTCATCACAGCCACAATGGTTGCCTCATTAAACTGGATAACAACATCATTCAATGTCTTATCAGAAAAAGTCTGAGCTGCATCGCGCAATTCCTTAATAGAGGTAAAAACCTTCTGCGATGTTGGGGGGGTCTTAGCCCAAGCCTGTCCTGTGGTGAGGATGATGATACTGATCAGCATCCATAATCGAGATAGAATTAAACGTTTCATTTTACTTACAGTTTTAGTGGATTATTTTGAGTATATATTTTTTTGCGAATTACCTTTTCCCAGAAGAACGTTTTTAAACGTATATCTTCTTTCACAGGGGCAAAATTAGCAAAAAATTCAAAACGTTTTCTTTTTGTATATCATTTTTTCGCAATTAATTACGAAAACGTTTGCGATAGCCGCCTTTTTCTTACATTCTTTCAACGAACACAACCTCCATCTTACTTTTTATTACCATTTTCATCATTTATACATAAAAAAAACAGAAAACAAATCTCCACATCTCCTATATATAATAAGGTGTAAAGGGAGAAAAAGAGGGTAAAAACAGTCATATACCACAAACGTGGTAGTAAGAATGCCACTATTATGCGATTTCATAACTCATTTTTTCGCCGTACCTTTGCATCGTCAATCAGAAGAAAGACAAACCTCTCTTCCGAACGACAAAAAAAGAAACGCGTAAGCGAATAATAAACAGCATATCAACAATAAAAAAGAAAGGACATAATTATGAGTACAGAAAAGAAACTTCGCTTTGAGACACTTCAGTTGCACGTAGGTCAGGAAAATCCAGATCCAGCTACCGACGCCCGTGCAGTGCCAATCTATCAGACAACAAGTTACGTGTTCCGCAACTCTCAGCACGCTGCCGATCGTTTCGGACTCCGTGACGCAGGAAATATCTATGGTCGATTGACCAACTCTACTCAGAGTGTATTCGAAGACCGTGTGGCTGCCCTCGAAGGCGGTGTGGCTGGTCTGGCTGTAGCTTCTGGTGCAGCAGCTGTTACCTACGCTCTGCAGAACATCCTTCAGAATGGCGACCACATCGTTGCTGCCGACAATATCTATGGTGGTACTTACAACCTCATCACTCATACACTGACCACACAGGGTGTAACCTACACCATCGTGGACCCTCGTAACTTCGAGCAGGTAGAGGCAGCCATCCAGGACAACACCAAGGCACTCTATGCAGAGACCTTCGGAAATCCTAACTCAGATGTGACCGATATCGACAAGTTGGCTGAGATAGCTCATCGCCACAACATCCCATTGATTATCGACAACACCTTCGGCACTCCATACCTCATCCGTCCTATCGAGCACGGAGCTGACATCGTGGTTCACTCAGCTACCAAGTTCATCGGCGGTCACGGTTCTTCTCTCGGTGGTGTCATCGTAGATGGCGGTAAGTTCGACTGGAAGGCTAATGCCGACAAGTTCCCTTCTCTCGCCAAACCAGACCCATCATATCATGGTGCAGTCTTCGCAGATGTAGCCGGCCCAGCAGCCTTCGTAACCCGAATCCGTGCGGTCATCCTTCGTGATACCGGTGCCACCATCTCTCCATTCAATGCCTGGATTCTTCTTCAGGGCTTGGAGACATTGAGCCTCCGTGTAGAGCGTCACGTTCAGAATGCATTGAAGGTAGTAGAGTATCTGGAGAACAATCCTAAGGTGGCTAAGGTTAATCACCCAGCCGTTCCTTCTCATCCAGACCACGAGCTTTACAAGAAGCTCTTCCCTAACGGCGGTGGTTCTATCTTCACCTTCGATATCAAGGGCGGCGAGAAAGAGGCATGGGAGTTCATCGACCACCTGCGCATCTTCTCTCTGTTGGCTAACGTAGCCGACGTGAAGTCACTGGTTATCCACCCAGCCACCACCACCCACTCTCAGTTGAGTCCAGAGGAGTTGGAGGAGCAGCACATCTATCCTTCTACAGTTCGATTGAGCATCGGCATCGAGAACATCGACGACCTGATTGAGGCACTCGACGAGGCTTTTACTTACGTAAAGTAAACATTACAAAGCATTTGTCTCAACTTCTTTAACTTCAAAAAAACAAACAAAAATGGCAAAGATATATAAACAGATTACTGATTTGATCGGTAAGACCCCATTAGTAGAATTGGGAAAATATTCAGCATCCAAGGGTTTGGAGACTCCTGTGATCGCCAAAGTTGAGTTCTTCAATCCTGGCGGCAGCGTGAAAGACCGCATTGCCCTCGCCATGATAGAGGACGCTGAGCAGAAAGGTATATTGAAACCAGGAGCCACCATCATCGAGCCTACCAGTGGCAACACAGGTGTGGGACTGGCATTGGTATCAGCCGTGAAGGGCTATCACCTCATCCTCACCATGCCAGAGACGATGAGTATCGAGCGACGCAACCTGGTAAAGGCTTATGGTGCAGAGGTAAGACTGACCAGTGGTAAAGACGGAATGACCGGCGCCATCAAGGCTGCCGAGGAACTTCGCGACTCCATCCCTGGCGCTGTCATCTTAGGACAGTTTGTCAATCCTGCCAATCCAGCCAAGCATTACGCCACTACAGGTCCTGAGATTTGGGAAGACACCGACGGCAAGGTAGACATCTTCGTGGCAGGTGTAGGAACAGGCGGCACCGTATCGGGTATTGCCAAATACCTGAAGGAGCAGAATCCTGACGTGAAGGTCATCGCCGTAGAGCCAGCCACATCGGCAGTTCTCAACGGTAAGCAGAGTGGTCCTCACAAAATTCAGGGCATCGGTGCCGGCTTCGTGCCAAAGACCTATTCTTCGGAGTATATCGACGAAGTGTTCGACGTACAGAACGACGATGCCATCAAAGCTGGCCGCGACTTGGCTCAGACCGAAGGCATCCTGGTGGGAATCTCTTCTGGTGCTGCAGCCTTTGCTGCCACCGAGATTGCCAAGCGTCCAGAGAACAAAGGCAAGAAGATTGTGGCGCTGCTCCCCGATACTGGTGAGCGATATCTAAGCACTGTACTCTATGCTTTCGAGGAGTATCCTCTGTAAAGCAGGTTCATTTATAAGTTAGCTGAATAGCGAAAAGGGAGATAAAGGCTTGATAGAAAGTCTTTGTCTCCCAATTTTTTACACACCGAACTTTCGCAAATGGGGAAGTTGAATGATAAACATGAAAACGAATTTGCAACCAAATCAAAAGAGATTCAAAAAGAAAGAATACAAGAAAAGAATTGCAGATAACTATGGGAATACAGACTCGAAGAAGCTGGAGCCGTATTGATAGAAGGACCTAAATGATAAGAAAAAATGACGTAAATCCCAAAAAACATACTAAGTTTTAGGATTATAATCCCAAAATTCATACTGTTTTTTGGGATTAGAGCGTTTTTCAAGGTTTCCGTCTATTTTCCTCCCCTATCTCATGGCGACAGTTTCAGCCATGAAAACGGACATTAAAATGCATCTTTCCTCCTACCCTGCATCACAGGGCTGATTCATGTTCTAAATAACGAAGGTGAAGCTGCGGAAAATCGACGAACTGTAATCGTAATCAATATCCCTTGCATTCATCCCAGCTCATTATACACATACTTTAGGCTCTACTCGTCACCTATATATATAATAAGGTGTAACTAAGGTTTCACAACAAATGAAATAAACGGAATGGTCAAAAAAGGAAAAAACAACATTTTTGAAAAAAATCGATATAAAATTAGGATATATTCATTGATTTTATTATATTTGCGGTATCAGAAAGTAAAAGTAACTATATATGATAGATTTTATAATTCTTAACATAATAACAAAAATATATCACTATGAACGAACAAACCAACATGCTATTAATGGCATATAGCAAATACTTTCCAGAAGAAAGCATCATGATACTCAAGCTTCGATTCGACCTGATGGACGAATCGAAGAAATCATTGATGTATGCTCTCAAGTTCAAAGACCCTTTCACAGCACTCATCCTGTCATTGTTAGTCGGCAGCTTGGGCATTGACCGCTTTTACATTGGCGACACAGGACTCGGAATAGCCAAGCTGCTGACATGCGGTGGATGTGGTATCTGGACCATCGTCGACTATTTCTTGATTATGAAGAGAACCAAGGAAAAGAACTTCCAGAAATTGATGTCTCGCATCTAAACCTAATGGGCAAACGAGATACGATCATATTATCGGCGCTTTACCTATTGGGCATCGCATGGATGTTTATCTACATCCACTACAAGGTAAATATTCTCCTATGCCCCACCAAATGGGCATTGGGAATACCTTGTCCTGGATGCGGGATGACAAGGGCCTTGAGCCTTTTGCTCAAGGGCGACATGGTGGCTGCCGTCACCATGAATCCCAACATCGTGATAGCCCTGATCGGCATTGTCTTAGCCCCTTTCCTGCTTTTCTGCCAATGGTTTACCAATAGGGATTATATGGGGAGAATCAACTCTTTACTAAATCGCAAGCAGTTTCTTATCCCCTTCTGCACATTCGAAATCATGATATGGGCATACAACATTATGCGCCACATCTAAATATTCGCAACCCATATCACATTAAGAGAGTGCAAAGAGAGCATCCATCCTTACCTCACTATTCACCAATCCGCTATGCATATTCCGCTTCACACCATAAGTAGTGATGAAAGTATGAAAACTGCAAGGATACCACCGCCCTAACTACCTTTTTTAACATAGTTAAGGCGGACTTATAAGCGATACTACCGCCCTAACTACCTATTTTTATATAGTTAGGGCGGAGTTATCGCTAAATTTCAACACGTATGAACAGTCATTCAAGGAATGAATTAAGAGACTAAAACAAGTTTAATCTTAAATATCCGTAAAAAAATTACGGCATATTGAATTTTTATATATCTTTGCAAAAAATAACTGCATACTGCAATCAGAAAGAACTTTTCATTTGGGCTTGTCTGCAGAACATTTCGTTTAATTTTAACAAAGATATTATGTTAGTAAAATTTGCCGTTACAAATTATAGAGGATTCGCCAATCGCATAGAATGGGACTTGTCGGAACCAAGTAACTATTCATTCAACACATTTGCCATAAAAGACGGAATCATCAAGAATGGCATCGTGTATGGACCTAATGGTTCTGGCAAGTCGAACTTTGCATTGGCTATCTTCGATATCACAAATCATCTTTCACAGAAGTGGAAAAGAGCGAACTATTATGACAACTTCACTTATACAGGAAAGTTGAACTTCCCTGTAGATTTTGAGTACACCTTCAAGTTGGGAGATGATCTGTTGCAGTATTCTTACAGCAAATCACCAGAGGGAAAATTAGAGGCAGAGAAACTTGTGGTGAACAACAAGCTGATATTCTGCAACAAGGATTCTATCCTGACATTGGATGAAGAAGAATTTCAGATGGAAGCAACCGTGAAGACCAACTTAGCCAACAACGCCAACAACGTATCCATCATCAATTTCCTTCTCACCTCCTACCCATTGGCTAAAGAACATTATCTCCTTAAACTACAGAAGTTTGTCAACTCCATGTTGTGGTTCCGAAGCGTGGAGAAGAATGAGTTCATGGGCTTAGCTACAGCTCCAGCAAACCTTGACGAATATATCATCAAGAATCATCTGACAGACAACTTTGAGGATTTCATCCATCGTGTGAGCGGACAGGACTTTGAGTTTCAGAAGCCGAATGATGACGACAAAGAACTGTATTGCATATTCGGCTTAGGTCGCATTCCATTTGATAAGATTGCATCAACAGGCACCCACTCGCTGATGTTGCTCTACTATTGGCTCAAGCAGATGAAAGATGCATCATTCGTTTTCATTGATGAATT
Organism: Clostridia bacterium; assembly: GCA_963587495.1. Taxonomy (GTDB): domain Bacteria; phylum Bacteroidota; class Bacteroidia; order Bacteroidales; family Bacteroidaceae; genus Prevotella. The sequence goes on from CAVACC010000048.1 coordinate 8,161, forward strand.
TGACGCTTTCTATCACTTCAAGCTTTCCTTCGAGGTTTGCAAGACACTCTTTTCCCTTCCATGCCAAGCTTTCACGTCATCCCACAACACTTACCTGATGACCAATGACTTACTGCGCCCTGATTGCAATTTCATCTTGCAAGACAACAAGATCAAGCCATTGAGCAGCTGCACCCAGAAGGAACTGAGGTTCGGCCATAATATAGAAAAAATGTTTAGAGGTAACGCTTTTGAAGTATGATATTATTTGTTTTTGAAGGAGTAAAACGTGAGCCGGATTTATTCCGCACCATCCAACGATTGTACTTTTCCAACCGGGAAGAGCAGATAGTTTGTTCCTACAACAACAATATCTATCAGCTTTACAAAGATTTGCAGGAGTACGATGGAGATGGAGATATCGTGTCTTTACTGATGGAAAAGTTTGCCTCACAAAAAGACAATCCTCTAAAAGACATAGATAGATCTGCCGACATTTCCGAAATCTATCTCTTCTTCGATTATGATTTCCATAACAGGAATTTATCACTCGAAGAAATCAACAGACAGGTAAAAGAGATGTTAGAAACTTTTGATAATGAAACAGAATACGGAAAGCTCTATATTGATTATCCGATGGTAGAATCTATCCGCTATACTAAGTTTCTGCCGGATGCAAACTATTGGACCTATACGGTATCCCGCACAGATTGCAGCAGATTTAAGGGATTATCAGCAGAATTCTCAGCCTATCGAAGTTTCGATTTTATCCTTCTGACAGAGAATCGAGAACCTACAGAAGAGGAAATAGAGGAAGTCAAGCAGAACTGGATATATTTGAAAGAACAGAACGTGAGCAAAGCAAACTATCTTTGCAATGGTGAGAACAGAATACCAGCATCAAAAGACGACATTCATCAGGACAAGATATTCGATTCACAAATAGAGAAATATGTGAATACCGAGGAATGCAAAGTGGCAGTACTCAATGCTTTCCCGATATTCATATATGATTACTTCAAATAGGTTCCTGACCCAGATCCACTATACTGAGCAAATACTGATGAAAGCGAGCATAGGAACAATGCCCAAATGAACAAAAGACGCTTCATAATATTTTATTTTAATGGATTTATAAATGTTCTAATCGTAAAAAGATGAAAATAATATCAATTTCGTTTAAGCATTCAGCTCCCCGAGAACATTAAAAAGATTTAGATACACTAACTGACGAAGGTGAAGCTGCGGAAAATCGAACAGTATCGTAATCAGAAATCAAGTTCTGTGAACGCAATGACGAAAGAGTTAGAAAAGGGACGAAAAGCGATTTGTCACAAAAACACAAAGTAAAATACCGCAAAAACACAAAGAAAAATAGCGTTAAAATACAAAGTAAATAAGCGATACCACCGCCCTAACTACCTATTTTTATATAGTTAGGGCGGAGTTATCGCAACTTATTCCATTCTTCACCCCTACATCATAGAGAAGGAACACCTTTACACAACGGGAGACATAGAAGAAAAAACAGCTGAGGATGTGCTGACAACAGTACTTTTTATGCACACAAAAGCATAAAAAAACTTTCATCATGCACTTTTCTGCTGCAAATTCTGTATTTTTGCAGCCAAAACAAGTTTATTACAGACATGCAGACAAGCAAATATCTATTGGCTAACGAACGCGACAAAGAATGGGGACTCACCGTGAGCACCATAGGGTACGAGATGATCGAGCCGGGAGAATCCTATCCCACAAAGGGACATGCCGACGGCTATTACTTCGACCTGAAGAAGGGACGCGAGCTCGATGAATACCAGTTGCTCTACCAACCCGAGGGAGAAGGCGTGTTCCAGTCGGCACATATCGCAGAGACACCTATCAAGGCCGGCGACATATTCCTGCTCTTTCCTGGCGAATGGCACACTTACCATCCCAATCCTGACAAGGGATGGCACAGCTACTGGATAGGCTTCAAAGGCAAGAACATCGACGACAGGGTGAAGGCAGGATTCCTTTCACCCGAGAAACCTATTTATCATGTTGGGTTCAGCAACGACATACTAAGCCTCTACAAGGAGGCTTACCGCATAGCACAAGAGGAGGCCGCCTACTCACAGCAGACATTGGCAGGAATCGTCAACCACCTCATCGGCATGATGTACTCTCTGGAACGCAACATCATCCTGAACAAGAACACTGCCCATGTGGATATGATCAACAAGGCCCGACTGCGCATACGCGAATCCTTGGAGAGCGACCTCACCATACAGAAGATAGCCGAAGACCTGGGGGTAAGCTACTCGTCGTTCCGCAAACTCTTCAAGGAGTTTACAGGCATCGCTCCTGCCATGTATCAGCAAGACCTACGACTGCAAAGAGCCAAGGAACTACTCTCCACCACCGACGAGAGTATCAAGGAAATAGCCTACAGACTCAACTTCGAGTCGCCCGACTATTTCTCATCGAAGTTTAAGAACCAGACCGGTCTCAAGCCCTCAGAGTTCCGCAACAAAATGAGATAACTCAACTTTCGCAAATGTGATAACTTCTTTAACTTCTATAACTTCCATACATGCGAAACGTCAGTGAGACAACAGCACCTGCGAACCAGAAAAAGCGTATTCGCAAGCGCAGGAGAAGAAAGGAGAAAACAAAGAAAAAAGGCAACCTGTCACTACGACAAGTTGCCTTTTTTATTTCATCGACTCAAAAGAGTCAGCTTACACTGCATAGAGGAAAGTGCGGATCAACCAGTAGCATACGATACCAGCCAAATAGCCTACGAAGGCAATCCAGGAAATGTGCTTCATGTACCAGCCGAAGGTGATTTTCTCCAAGCCCATGACAACCACACCAGCAGCACTACCGATGATCAGCATAGAACCACCGACACCAGCACAGTAAGCCAACAACTGCCAGAAGATTCCGTCAACAGCCATATCGCCTACAGCTGCCACAGGATACATACCCATACAGCCAGCTACCAAAGGCACATTGTCCACAATACTTGAAAGCACACCAATGATACCTGTTACGAGGTAGTGATTGCCGTCGAAGGCAACATTCAGTCCCTGACCTAAAGCTGTCAGTACGCCGATTTCTGCCAGACAAGACACAGCCATCAAGATACCGAGGAAGAAGAGAATGGTGCTCATATCCACACGAGAGAGCAACTTGGTTACTCGCTTCTGTGTACCCTCAGCATCCTGTCCGCGATGCAAACTGCGATAGAACACCTCGGTAGCAGTCCACAGCACACCCAATACCAAGAGGATGCCTACGAATGGAGGCAGGTGGGTAATGCTCTTGAAGATAGGAACGAAGATCAAACCGCCAACACCCAACCAGAACACAGCCTTGCGCTGACCTTCTGTGAAGTCGCTTACAGAAGCATTCTGCTGGGCAGAAACCTCAGGCATCACGAGTTCGCCCTTCAGCATGGTCTGAAGGATGAGGGCTGGAAGAACCATGGAAACCACAGATGGGATGAAGATCTCGGCGATCACACCAGCAGCAGTAATCAGTCCCTTGTTCCAAAGCATGATGGTGGTAACGTCGCCGATGGGCGAGAAGGCGCCACCCGAGTTGGCAGCAATGATGACAAGCGAGGCGTATACCATACGGTCCTTGTGGTCGGTAACGAGCTTACGCAGAATCATAATCATCACGATACTGGTAGTCAGGTTGTCGAGGATGGCAGAAAGGAAGAAGGTAAGGAAGGCGATGCGCCACAGCAGGGCACGCTTCGACTTAGTCTTCATCACCTTGCGAACCCAGTTGAATCCGCCATTCTGGTCTACTATCTCTACGATCGTCATGGCTCCCATCAGGAAGAAGAGAGTCGTGGCAGTATCGCCCAGGTGTTCCTGGATAATACCCGTTACCTTTTCTACCATTCCTGCTGCACCACCAGTATAGTCAGGGTGCATCATCTGCAGATACTGCATAGGGTCAACCATGTAGAGTGTCCAGCACCCCACGAGCATGAGCAAGGCTATCGCAGCCTTGTTTACCTTCGTCAGGCTCTCTGTGGCTATGAGAGCATAGCCAAGCACAAAGACGACGATGATCGAAATTGTTAATGTTGTCATTTTTAATTGTTTGTGTTAGATATTTTTTTATATTTGTTTGTTTTGGTTCATATTTTTGCCAAACGGGTGCAAAGTTACGAAAAGAAATGCAATATCTGTCCTTTTCCTTATTATATTTATATGAAATCGTTTACTTACTTTTATTTTTGTCCAAAACTGCAGGTGTTTTCTTCTATCTGTTACTGTTTCACGTTGCCTTCCTGACGACAGGAAAATCCATAGGTCAAAAAATAAGGATGAAAAATCAAATAATCGTGGTCGGCAGCTTCTTTTCGTACTATCTTTGCAACCGTAAACAACATAGGAAATCTAACGACCTAATCGAATGAACAACAAAAAATACTATTTTGCGGTAGACCTCGGTGCTACCAGCGGACGAACCATCATCGGTTCTTTGTCGGAAGGTAAGTTCTGTCTCGAAGAACTGACACGCTTCGACAACAACCTGATACAGACAGGCGGACACTTCTACTGGGACATCTATGCCCTGTATCAGGAAATCATCAAGGGTCTGAAACTGGTGGCGCAACGCGGCATCAACATACAGAGCATCGGTATCGACACCTGGGGATGCGACTTCGTATACGTAGCCAAGGACGGAGCTATTCTGCGCAATCCGCTGGCTTACCGCGACCCACACACCGTGGGCATGATGGAGAAATACTTCGACGAGAAGATAAGCAAGGAAAAGGTATACGAGAAGACGGGCATACAGTTTATGAACTTCAATTCGCTCTTCCAGCTTTACGCCATGCGAAAGGCTGGCAACGTGGCGCTCGAGAATGCCGACAAGATACTCTTCATCCCCGATGCGCTGAGCTATATGCTTACAGGCAATGCCATCTGCGAATACACAGTGGCTTCCACCTCGCAGATTCTCAACCCTATGACAGGCGACCTCGACAACGACCTCGTAGAAAGTCTTGGACTGAAGAGAGAGCAGTTTGGAAAGATGACCCATCCTGCAACCATCATAGGCACCCTGACCGAAGAGGTTCAGCAGATGACCGGTCTGAAGGATGTGCCCGTTATTGCCGTGGCTGGACACGACACAGCCAGTGCTGTAGCGGCAGTACCAGCCAAGAACGAGGAGTTTGCCTACCTGAGCTCCGGCACATGGAGCCTGATGGGCATTGAGACCAAGAACGCCATCATCAACGAGAAGAGCTACGAACTCAACTTCACCAACGAAGGAGGAATAGAGGGCACTACCCGATTCCTCAAGAATATCTGCGGCATGTGGATTTACGAGCGTTGCCGCAAAGAATGGAAAGACGAGGCTGCAGCCCATCAGAAAGACATGACTGCCTTGGGACATGGCGAGCTGATAGCTGAAGCAATGAAGCAGCCTGCTTTCCAGAGCATCATCAACCCCGACGATGCCTGCTTCGCCAATCCTTCGAGCATGACAGAGGCCATCCAGCAATATTGTGAAAAGACCGGACAGCATGTGCCACAATCGAATGGCGAGTTCTGCCGTTGCATCTTCGAGAGTCTGGCTCTCCGTTATCGTCAGGTATTTGGCTGGCTGAAGGAGTTTGCCGACATCGACCTCAATGTTCTTCATATAATAGGTGGAGGCTCACTCAACAAACATCTCAACCAGTTCACCGCCAACAGTTGTGGTGTCAGCATATTGGCAGGTCCTCAGGAAGGAACAGCCATAGGCAACATCATGTTGCAGGCAAAGGCATCGGGCGATGTGAAGGATATATGGGAAATGCGACAGATCATCGCCAACTCCATCGAGTTGCAGCAATTTGAGCCTCAGGACAAGGAGGCATGGGATGCGGCATACGAGAAGTTTTTAAAGGTAAAAAAGTAAAAAGGTAAAAAGGTAAAAAGGTAAAAAAGTAAAAAGGTAAAAGAAGTTAAGGAGTTAAGACAATACCTTATAGCTTGAAGTATTAGGGAGGTTACGAACAAGTGAAGCTATTGTCCCTTAACTTCCCGAACGACGAAGGGAGTGATAACTTCTGAAACTTCTATAACTTCTTAAACTTCTATACTTCTGAACTTGCTAAAATAAAAAAATAATAACAACAATAATAAAAATCTTAAAAACAATGAAAGCAGATTTGATTTTAAAGAATTACGAGATTGCCAAGGAGCGCTATGCGGCTCTTGGTGTGGATACAGACAAGGCTATTGCCACATTAGAGAAGACCCCTATCTCCCTGCACTGCTGGCAGGCTGATGATGTGGTAGGTTTCGAACGTGGAGAAGCAGCATCGGGTGGTATACAGAGCACTGGCAACTATCCCGGCAAGGCCCGCAACATCGACGAGTTGCGTCAGGACATCGAGAAGGTGAACTCTCTTCTGGCTGGTACTTTCCGCCTCAACCTGCATGAGATTTACGGTGAGTTCGGTGGCAAGCAGATCGACCGCAACGAGGTAACCGCAGATCAGTTTACAGGCTGGATGCAGTGGGCTAAGGAGCAGAACATGAAGCTCGACTTCAACTCAACTTCTTTCTCTCACCCATTGAGCGGAAGCCTCACATTGTCAAATCCTGACCCAGCTATCCGCGAGTTCTGGATTGAGCACACCAAGCGTTGCCGCCGCATTGCCGATGCTATGGGTAAGTTCCAGAACGACCCATGTATCATGAACATCTGGGTACATGATGGCAGCAAGGACATCACCGTAGAGAAAGGCCGCTATCGTGAAATCTTGAAGAACTCTCTCGATGAGATTCTGGCAGAGGAGTTGCCAAATATGAAGTCTTGTCTCGAGGCAAAGCTCTTCGGTATCGGACTGGAGGCTTACACCGTAGGTTCTCACGACTTCTACGCAGGCTATTGCGCTAAGAACAATGTGATGTACACCCTCGACACAGGTCACTATGAGCCAACAGAGAATGTTTCGGATGCCGTTTCTGCACTCCTGCTCTTCGTGCCAGAGTTGATGCTCCACGTATCTCGTCCTATGCACTGGGATTCTGACCATGTGACTCTCTTCGACGACAACACCCGCAACCTCTTCTCAGAGTTGGTACGTGCCAATGCACTCGACCGTGCACACATCGGTCTCGACTATTTCGATGGTTCTATCAACCGCATCGGTGCTTACATCATCGGTATACGTGCTGCCCAGAAGTCATTGCTGCAGGCATTCCTTGAGCCTCTCGATACTCTCCGCAAGTATGAGGACGAGGGCAAACTCTTCCAGCGCTTAGCTCTCTTGGAGGAAGAGAAGACATTGCCTTTCGGTGCTGTTTACGACTACTTCAACTTGAAGAACAATATCCCTGTAGGCGAGGAATACATTGCCGACATCGAGAAATACGAGGCAGAAGTTCTCGCCAAGCGAGTTTAAATGAAGAACGAAGAATGAAGAGTGAAGAACGAAGAATTCAATAGTCTTATGGCTAAAAAGCATTTGAATTCTTCACTCTTCGTTCTTCACTCTTCACTCTAATTATACAATTATGGAAATATTAATAGGACTTTTAATCATAGCAGTGGGCGCCTTCTGCCAGTCGAGCTGCTATGTTCCAATCAATAAGATAAAGGACTGGAGCTGGGAATCCTATTGGATTGTACAGGGCGTCTTTGCCTGGCTTATCCTTCCTTTCATAGGTGCCATGCTTGCCGTGCCAAGCGGCCATTCGTTCTTCGAGCTCTTCGACGGCTATGGCTTCGAGGTGATGATGACCATGCTCTTCGGTATGCTCTGGGGAGTGGGAGGTCTTACCTTCGGACTCTCCATGCGCTACTTGGGAGTGGCATTAGGACAGAGCATTGCCTTAGGTACATGTGCAGGCTTGGGAACCATCATGGGACCTGTGTTGCTCAACATCTTCTTCCCCGAGATGGATGCCTTGTCTTCGCTCACCTTCAGCGTTATCCTCGGAGTGGTGGTCACCTTGTTGGGTATCGCCATCATCGGAGTGGCAGGAAGCATGAAGGCCTCATCGCTCTCAGAAGAAGAGAAGAAGGCAGCAGTCAAGGACTTCAACTTCCCCAAGGGCTTGACCATAGCGCTGCTGGCAGGTTTCATGAGCGGATGCTTCAACGTAGGACTGGCCTTTGGAAGCGACATACACTTCGGAACATTCACTCCTGATATGTACAAGACGCTTCCTGCCACCTTCCTGGTAACAGTGGGCGGATTCATTACCAATGCCATCTATTGCTTCTATCAGAACTCCAAGAACCACACTTGGGGTGATTATCTGAAGCGCGAGGTATGGAACAACAATATCTTGTTCTGTGCATTGGCAGGTGCCCTGTGGTACAGTCAGTTCTTCGGACTGTCATTGGGCAAGGGCTTCCTCAACGAGTCGCCTACCCTCATGACGCTCTCCTTCTGCATCCTCATGGCACTCAACGTTGTATTCTCCAACGTATGGGGCATCATCCTGAAGGAATGGAAGGGCTGTTCACCCAAGACCATTGCCGTGCTCATCCTCGGCATCGTGGTGCTCATCATCTCGAGCTTCCTGCCACAATGGGTATAAGAAGAATACTACCGACATTTCACTTTTATTGATGATTTAGATTAGATAGGGGCACTCCTTGTGGGTGCTCCTTTTTTTGTAACATCCTTGTCTCACTTTCGTCAATACCTTTCAATCTCATCGCAACCACCCTGTAACAATACCATCGTATCTTTGCATCCGAAAAGAAGAGGGTTTTCATAACCCAATTCCCGACAACGTGAGAGGGAGCTGAAACTAACAGTTCTCTCAGACAAAAGAAGATGTAACAAGAAAAAGAAAAAGGTATGAAACTAAAAAGGGGAATCATTGCTTTGGGATTGCTTTCGGCTGTAAGCTTGCAGTCGTGGGCGCAACAACTCAAGGGAGTCGTTATCGACAAGAACTCGAAAGAGACACTCATCGGAGCCGTTATCAGTATCGAAGGAACCGATGTGAAAGCAGTAACCGACGTGAACGGAAACTTTTCGTTCGACGGATTGAAAGATGGTACTTATACATTATATATTAAATATGTAGGGTATAAAACTCTAAAAATTGACGGGGTTCAGATGAAGGATGCAAACCTGACGATTGCTTTGCAGCCAGATGAACAGCAACTGAAAGGCGTTACCGTTACCGCAGTGGAAAGGCGTAATACGGATGCGGCAATGATACAGGTAGCCAAGAGCAGTCCCGTCATCGTGAGCAATGTTTCAGCACAAGAAATAAGTCGTACGCAAGACACCAATGCGGGTGAGGTGATACGTCGTGTGCCAGGCGTGAGCCTCATCGACGACAAGTTCGTCATGGTACGTGGACTGTCTCAGCGTTACAACAATGTTTGGGTCAACGGAGGAGCGGTGCCCAGTTCGGAGGCCGACTCAAGGGCATTCTCCTTCGACATCATCCCAAGTTCGCAAATCGACAATCTTACTATCGTGAAAAGCCCAACCGCAGAATATCCTGCCGACTATTCGGGCGGTTTTATCATCGTCAACACCAAAGAGATTCCGGCAGAAAACAGTTTTTCTCTATCTGTAGGTGGAAACTGGAACACAGCTTCAGCCTTCCAGAACTTTGCCTACTCTAAAGGTTCGGCAACCGACTTCCTGGCTTTCGACAACGGGATGCGGAGCATTCACGGAGGTATCAATGCCTCCTTGGCTCCTCAGCTCGATGCCAACGGCAGCCCGATAGACAACTATGCCACATCCCTCTTGGGCAACCACCTGAACAACGACTGGACGGTAAAGAGCAAGAAGCCCCTGGGCGACCTGAAGTTGGCAGCCAGCCTGAACCACCGATGGATGTTGGGCGGCAGGACACTCGGCATGCTTGCTGCACTGAACTACACCAATGAATATCGCACCTACGAGAAGATGGAGAACAACCTCTTTGGCATCTACGATGCTGCTAACGACAAGCCCAACTACCTGCGTCATTCTGTCGACGACCAATATAATAATCATGTCAGACTCGGAGCCATGCTCAACTTCACCCTCCTCTCCAAGGACGGCAACCACAAGTATCAGCTCAAGAACATCTTCAACCAGTTGGCTACCAGCCGATATACCTGGCGTGATGGCGTGAGCGCCCAGTCGAACCTGGAGCGGAGCGCAGAGTATTACTACCGCAGTCGAACTACATATAACGGTCAGCTTACCGGCAAGCACACCTTCACCAGCGATGCCCTTGACTGGAGTATCGGGTATGCGTATGCCAACCGTCATTTGCCTGACCGTCGTAGATATCTCATCGACGATGCTCTCGAATCGGGCGTATATGCCCTGAGCACCGGAAACGACATATCTCGCGAGTGGACACAACTCGACGAGCACATTCTCTCTCTTGGTATCAACGACAAGCACCACTTCAAGTTTGGCAACTTTGAGCCAGACTTGCAGGTGGGTGCCTATGGAGAGTATCGTAGCCGCAAGTACCAGACTCGCGAATTTATCTACAACTGGAATGTTTCTGACAATAATATGCCATCCGACTTCCGCCACAGCGACATCCCTACCCTTCTTTCCAATGAGGAGAACATGGGCTACGACAAGCTGTACCTGCTTGAGCAGAAGCAGATGCGCAACAACTATCGCGGACACAACACCTTAGGCGCAGGATACCTTACCATGTCTCTCCCCTTTGGGCAGTTTGGCATCCACGCTGGTGTCCGCTTTGAACACAACGACATGGAGCTGATCTCAAATACCCGCGACTACGAGAAGAGCGAGACAAGCCGCCACTACAGAACCAGCGACTTCTTCCCTTCACTCAATACCACCTACAAGTTGAACGACCAGCATCAGATTCGTCTGTCGTATGGCCGCAGCATCAACCGACCTGAGTTCCGCGAGGTTTCATCATCGGTTTACTACGACTTCGACCTGGCAAGCAACGTGCAGGGAAATACAGAGTTGAAGAACTGCTATGTCGACAATCTCGACTTGCGCTACGAATGGTATCCATCAAGAGGCGAACTCATCTCACTGGCTGTCTTCTACAAACACTTCGACTCGCCCATAGAGTGGACCTACACCGTGGCTGGCGGTACCGACCTCATCTATTCATACAAGAACGCCAAGAGTGCAAACAACTACGGAATAGAGTTGGATATCCGCAAGAATCTCGACTTCATAGGTCTTCGCAACTTCAGCTGGTCGTTCAATGGAGCCTTGATCAAGAGCAAGGTGCAGTTTGAGAAAGGAGCCAAAGAGGAGAACAGACCCATGCAGGGACAGTCGCCCTACCTCATCAACACCGGACTCTTCTATAAGAACGAGCCACTCAAGATGGACATTGCCCTGCTCTACAACCGCATAGGAAAACGAATCATCGGTGTAGGAAGAAGCGAAGGAAGCTCTGGCGACGACTCCAATGCACGAGTGCCCCACAGCTACGAGATGCCTCGCAACACCATCGACCTCTCGTTTGCCAAGAAGTTTGGCAGCCATCTGGAACTGAAACTCAACATCAGAGACCTGCTGGCAGAAAAAGTTTACTACAAGCAGTTTGCCGACGTGACCTACAGCGATGGACGAACCAAAGAGGTTGAGGAAATCACAAGATGCTACAAACCTGGCAGAAACATAGGTTTGCAGGCGATATATAAATTTTAGAAAGAAGTTTCGCAAAGGTAACAACTCAGCTCCCTATAGCCATAAGTAGTTACTTTAATACGATACAAATTGTTTTCAGTTCGTTATGATTTGTTCTGTCTCTTTGATTAAATTTCCGTTCCATTGTTTGGAAATCTCCGTTCAAAGGCTTTGAACGGACATTCAAAGGCTCTGAACGGACATTCAAAGGCTTTGAACCGACATTCAAAGGCTTTGAACGGAGATTTATAAGGCAAAAGAAAACATTTATATCGTATAGGAATAAGATTTCTGTGGTTTAAAAAGAAAATATTAGATGTTTGTTAAATAAAAAATTTAAAACAAGAAACAATGATGAAAAAGATGTATTTAATGGGATGCATAGGCATTCTCGCAGCATCTGCCATGTTGAGCAGTTGCAGCAGTGACGACGAGGGTAATGGAGGCAGCACTACCGAGTACAAGTGGACTACCAATGGCGGTCTTAAGGCTTGCGACCACATTCTCTTCGAAACTGACAACAAGGAGAACGCCAACGGAACACAAATCGGAAACGGCGACCAGGAATTCGTTTTCACAGGAAAGCAGACTTTGAAAAAAGGCACTTATCTCCTCAAGGGATGGGTATATATCGCAGATGGCGCTGAGCTCACCATCGAACCAGGAACTGTCATCAAGGGCGACAAGCAGAGCAAGGCAGCCCTCATCGCAGAGCGTGGCGGTAAACTCATCGCCAAGGGTACAGCCACAGAGCCTATCGTCTTCACATCAGAAGAGGCTGCTGGAAGCAGAAAGCCTGGCGACTGGGGCGGTGTCATCCTCTGCGGCAAGGCTAAGAACAACCAGACTCAGCAACAGATAGAGGGTGGTCCTCGTACACAACATGGCGGCAACGACGATGCCGACAATTCTGGAGCCTTGAGCTATGTTCGCATCGAGTTTGCAGGTTATCCATTCCAGAAGGATAAGGAGATCAATGGTCTTACATTAGGTTCTGTAGGTTCTGGCACACAGATCGACCACGTTCAGGTATCTTACTCCAATGATGATTCCTTCGAGTGGTTTGGTGGTGCTGTGAACTGCAAATATCTCGTAGCCTACAAGGGCTGGGATGACGACTTCGATACCGACAATGGTTTCTCAGGAAAGGTACAGTATGGCCTCTCTATCCGCGACAGCAAGATTGCCGACACGTCTCAGAGCAACGGCTTCGAGAGCGACAACTGTTCTGACGGTGCTACCGTGGATCCTCGTACCACAGCCACCTTCTCCAACATCACCTTCGTAGGTCCAAAAGTTTTGGATGACAAGTTCCAGAACACTACAAACTATATCAATGCCGGTGCATACAATCCTAACAACGGTTCTGCCCTCGGCAAGTTCCAGGCTGCCATGCAGATCCGCCGTTCTTCCAACCTCAACTGCATCAACTCTGTAGCCTTAGGCTGGCCTATCGGCTTGATTATTGATGGTGAGAAGGGTGAAACTGTTCAGAATGCCAAGGACAAGAAGTTCAAGCTTCAGAATGTTTACTTTGCAGGTATGGACGCGATAGGAACCGATGCCAACAAGAAGTATGAGGATTACCTCTACGATGCAGCCAACAAGACGGACATCGACAAGAGTAAGGATTCATACAGCCACACATTCTTCCTCTTACCCGAGTTGAACAACAAGTACTACGACAGTTGGTCCACACTGGTAGGTGCCGACGGTTACACTCCTATCGCTGGCAGTCCTTTGCTCGGTGCAGCATCATTCTCTGGTTGGACAGGCTTTGATGTAGTAAGCTTCATCGGTGCATTCGATGGCAGCAACAACTGGCTGAAAGGCTGGACCAACTTCGACCCTCAGAACGCAAGATACTAACTAATCGATTCTTTTTTTGACTATAAGTAGTTCTATGTATCGGGCATGGCGCAAGCGATTTGCGCCATGCCTTTTTTGGAACTGTACCTCGAAGATGATTGTACTAACCATAGTGGCAACAAAGTGATGGATGTCCAACACAAGATGAAGGGTGATGAAGGGTGGATTTGTTCCTTTCAACCCCTGAAACACCGATAAACACAGGGGATTTCAAGGGATAGATGAAGGATGAAGGGTTTTATGCTATTTCAACTTTTTAAAAAGAAGCTATGCTGACAACAGGAGTCTTACTGCTGTGCATCATGTCTTTCTTTATCGTACTTTAAACATGCAATTTGCACGACATACTTTACAAATTGGATTTATTACATTTCATTTTTGTTAAAAAGGTATCACTGAATATGCTTTTTTGACATTTTTAACGAATTTCAAGCACATTTGTTCCAAAAAATATCATAAATTTGCACCCAAAAGAACAGTATCGAATATAAAATTCAGGAAAACAAAATACGAATTGAATGTAAACTGCACTCCTCTCACAAGAGGCAAAAGCGTTTAAGATAATTGCATAAGTATATTTGTTATCTATAAAAAGAAACTACACGAATGATGAGAAAAAAAGAAACCGCTTTTAAGAAAGCGCTTCAAGAAATGGGGGGGGGCAAAAAATGCTCTTCTAATCTCTGTTAAAAACTTTTTTTTAGCAGAAACTGTAATATCGTGCTTAAAACTTTTTGTATTCAATAATATACTTCTTCCGTATGGCAGAAGAAGAATAGTTATGCCCCTATATCCACAATGGGGGATAGAAAATTGTGCCCAGTCGAGAAAAAAATAATTTAACTAATAATATCTTTTTTATATGAAAATAACGCCTAAAAAAGCAAGAAATAGCAGAATGATGCTTTTATTTTGAGT
>CAVACC010000048.1:22553-22716 GCA_963587495.1 Clostridia bacterium
AATACAAGGTTTTTCGGAAAAAGAATGACTAAAAAAGCAAAAAATAGCAGATTTGGGCTTTTGTTTTGAGTTTCAGGTGGTTGTGGCAGTTGTTGGCTTTAAGTGACGTTCGTGAGGAAATGCGAAAATGGCGGATTTGAGAAGTAGAAACGCTTTCAAGTCA
>CAVACC010000049.1:0-21990 GCA_963587495.1 Clostridia bacterium
TACGCAGCACATTTCAGTCAATCATTTCCTTGCACCAAGAGGAATTACCTTTTGCTTTGCAAGAGAGAAGCGCCCAACTTCCGTTGGATGGAAACCGCATCAAGACCGACACACCGCGCGAGCTGGCAGCCCGAGGCTCAATCTCACTGTTCATCGAGCATAACGGCATATGTAGATACTTTTTTATTTTTTAATGCTATTTTTAGATAAATATTTATAAAATCAGTGTAAATTATATTAAATCAATCGGTTTTAAAAGGTTTAAATATTAATTTCTTATTAATAATTCTTATTTTTGAAGTGTGTATCGAAACAGTTTCGATACTTTTTAATAACTAAAAAACCAAAGATAATGCATCTTAAGTTAACAATTAATAGCCTATTTATGGCTATTGCACTATTAGTTAGTGCCGGTTGTACAACCGAAAACGGTGATGGTAATGAATCATCCCATGTAGCGAACCAGCAAGTTAGCTTGTCGTTTTACCAAGTGACCATGCAGTCATTGGAGAATTCTCAGGCAAAGACTCGAGCAGACGAAAGCAGTACTGGTACTGCTTTGAAGAACAGCCCGTTTACTTACTTGGATATTTCTCTGATCCCTACCAATGGCACGGGTAAAACTATCGTCTTCAGACAGGTGAAGGATGAAACGGCAGGCAACTTCGGTCATGTCAGTATGCGGGTTCCTGTGGGTGAATATGATATGGTGGCTGTAGCCAGCAAGAATGCCGATGTGAAGATTAATTCTGTGACGGAGGTTGTCTTCCCCAACAAGGTGACAGACATGGCGGCTGTTTGCCAGAAGATAATGGTAAGGGAAGGAAGCAATACTTTTAATTGCGACATGAAACGTTCTGTGGCTAAGTTTACCATTGAAAATACTGGTGCCAGGACGGATGTGGTGAAGAAAATGAAATTCCGCTTCTCAGGTAACTGCAGCAACAAATGGAATCCTACGACGGGTCTGGCGGCTGACGTGAGCGTGGTGACTCCGACAATCGAGGTGGACAAAACCATTTCCCGGTTGCACACCTATGTCTTCCTGAGCTCGGCGGAGGAGGAGAATATCAAGGTGGATGTGGAGATGCTGGACTCGGAGGGCTCGCTGCTGAAGAGTCTGTCCTTTGAGAACGTTCATCTGAAAACCAACTATGTGACGAAATACACCACTGGCGATCTCTTCGGTGTGTCGAGCTCGGCTGACTTCACTTTCTCTGATGCAGAGTTTACGGACTCAGGTACTGGTAAGAACTTTTAGAATGGCGGTGGCTTCCCTGTAAGATAAAAGGCTGGCTTCGAAATGAAGTCAGCCTTTTTATGAATATGTTGTGTTCTTATTCTTAACACATCAGCGGATGAAGAGCAGCTCGCGATACTTGGGCAGCGTCCAGAGCTCGTCGGCTACGAGAAGCTCGAGCTTGTCGATCTGATAACGTATTTCCTCCATCTTAGGCGCCACGGTGTCGTGATAAGCTACTGCCTTCTCGCGCTCGCTCTCTATTCTGTTGGCCACCTTGCGGGCATTCACCAGTGCCTCCACACCTGTCTCTATGGTCTGTGTGCGCTCGGCTATCTCGCGGATAATCTTCACATTGCGGGCGGTAAGCTTCTTGCCTTCCTCTCCGCCAAAGATATTGATCATGCCCTCTACATTCTTTGCCAGACGGCTCTGGTAGTGGGTTGCCACAGGAATGATGTGGTTCATCGAGAGGTCGCCCATCACACGGGCCTCTATCTGAATCTTCTTGGTGTAGATTTCCCATTTCACCTCGTTGCGCGCCTTCAGCTCACTCTCGCTCATCACATTGGTCTTGGCGAACATGTCGATGCTTTCCTTGTCGAGATAACGATCGAAGACGACGGGGCAGGACGCCTCGCAGTCGAGTCCGCGCTTCTGAGCTTCTTCCTTCCACTCGTCGCTGTAGCCATTGCCGTCGAAGCGGATGGGCTTGCAGGTCTTGATATCCTCGCGCACTACGTCGATGATGGCGGAAGTCTTGTCCTCGCCTGCATCGATAAGAGCATCGACTCTTGTCTTGAAGTTCTGCAGCGCCTCGGCCACAGCCGCATTCAGCACTATGAGCGACGATGCACAGTTGGCCTCGCTGCCTACGGCACGGAACTCGAATCGGTTGCCGGTGAAGGCGAATGGGGAAGTACGGTTGCGGTCGGTATTGTCGATCATCAACTCAGGAATCTCCGGAATGTCGAGCTCCACACCCTTCTTGCCTGCCAGGGCAAAGAGTTCTTCCTTGTCGGCTTTCTCGATATGATCGAGCAGGTCGGTGAGCTGCTTGCCTAAGAAAGATGAGATGATGGCTGGAGGAGCCTCGTTGGCACCCAGTCGGTGCGCATTGGTGGCACTCATGATGGAGGCCTTGAGCAGACCGTTGTGCTTGTACACGCCCATCAGGGTTTCCACGATGAAGACGACAAAGCGCAGATTGTCCTCGGGAGTCTTGCCTGCAGCATGGAGCAGCACACCTGTATCGGTACAGAGACTCCAGTTGTTGTGCTTGCCCGAGCCGTTGACACCGGCAAATGGCTTTTCATGCAACAGTACTCGGAAGCTGTGCTTGTGAGCCACACGCTTCATCAAGCTCATCAACAGCATGTTGTGGTCGACAGCGAGGTTGCACTCCTCATAGATAGGAGCCAGCTCAAACTGGTTTGGCGCCACTTCGTTATGGCGTGTCTTGCAGGGAATACCCAGCTCGAGAGCATGGATTTCCAGGTCTTTCATGAACGCCTGCACGCGCTCTGGAATGGTTCCGAAGTAATGGTCGTCCATCTGCTGGTTCTTGGCTGAGTCGTGTCCCATAAGGGTTCGCCCAGTAAGCATCAGGTCGGGACGTGCCGAATAGAGGCTTTCGTCCACAAGGAAATATTCCTGTTCCCATCCCAAGTTGGTCTGCACCTTCTTGACCTGTGGATAGAAGTAATGGCACACGTCGGTAGCCGCCTCACTCAGTGTGTGGAGCGAACGCAGCAGCGGAGCCTTGTAGTCGAGCGCCTCGCCGGTGTAAGAGATAAAGATGGTAGGAATACACAGTGTGTCGTCGATGATGAAGACAGGCGATGTAGGGTCCCATGCCGAATAGCCACGCGCCTCGAAGGTGTTGCGAATACCTCCATTGGGGAACGAGCTGGCGTCAGGTTCCTGCTGTACGAGCAGTTTACCGGAGAACTCTTCTATCATGCCGCCCTTTCCGTCGTGCTCGACGAAAGCGTCGTGCTTCTCAGCTGTTCCCTCTGTGAGGGGCTGAAACCAGTGCGTATAGTGCGTTACCCCGTTTTCCTCTGCCCACAGCTTCATGCCGGCTGCCACAGAGTCGGCGATGGAACGATCCAGTCGGGTACCGTTGTCTATCACGTCGATGAGTTTCTCGTACACATCGGATGGAAGATACTTGTACATCTTCTGGCGGTTGAATACATACTTGGCGAAATACTCCGAAGGTCTTGTCTTGGGAGCATCCACCTCTACAGGTCTTTTCTTGAAGGCCTCGGCTACAACCTCAAATCTCAAATTAGCCATTCTTTTATTGTTTGTTTAAAGTTTGCGGTGCAAAATTACAAAATTCTTGGCAAATGGCTAACATATTGACGATTTTTTATAATAAAATCGCACAAAACTGCTCATAATAGCAGTTTTTGGCACAAAACAGCTCACGTGAGTGGATCTTGGCGCAAGGACGGGGTTGCCTACAGACTGCTGAACCTCTCTATGAGTTTGCGCCGATAGAAGCGCCCCACCTTGACATGAGTGAGCGTTTCGAAGGGTGGATAGAAATGGCACACGTTGTCGACCACCTCGATGAGATAGTTCATGTTGATGATGCATCGCTGGCTCACCTGCACAAACTGGCTGTCGAAATCGAGCAGCTCCTCGCTCTTCAGCGTGCGCTTCAGCCTTACCGGAGTCTTGCATCCTGCCACCACAGCCTCCCAGCACCGCACCTCGTGGTTGTACTGAAAGAGGCACACGTCGCGCTTGTCCACCAGCCGAAAGTCTACGGTGTTGGTATAGAGCAGAAACTTGCCGTCGCTCTTCTTGCCGTCCTGCATCTCCTTCTTGCCGTCGCTTGCAGCTGTCACTTTCTGCAGTCTGCCCATTACCGTCGCCAACTCTTTTTCGTCTATGGGCTTGAGCAGCACATCGAAGGCTTTCTTACGGAAGGCAGGCAGCACAAACTCATCGTAGGCGGTGTACATCACCACACGGCAGCGTCCATGCGTGAAGATGTCGACACGGTCGAGGAAGTCGAGCCCCGAGATGTCGGGCAACTGTACGTCGAGGAATATCAGGTCGGGCTGATGCTCGCTGACCATAGTCAGTCCGTCGAATCCGTTATAGGCGATGCCTGCCACGCTGACCTCGTTGTAATCTGCGAGATGCTCTGCCAGGCTTCGGGCTGCATCCTTGTTGTCGTCGATAATGATTGTCTTCATGAGCTGTATGTGATGTTGGTTTTGGTTTTTGTTTTCTTTTACTTTCGGGGTTTAGAAATCCAGCCTGAAGTCGTCGGGCACCATGATGACCGCCTCGCATCCACAGGCGTTACCCGCCTCGTCCTTCCTGTTGGTCATGGCGAAGGACATCTTGTTTCTGTTGCGCTCGTTGACGATGGCTACGGTCTGCGTGATGATGCTGAGCCCCGTGCGCTTGCTGTGTCCCACGCTTCGTATGTCGAAACCGGGGCCGTTGTCGCATACGGCTATCCGTATCATCTTCTGCCTGCGTTCCACGCTGATGTCGAGTTGCTTATGTCCCTCCCATCCTCTGAGTCCGTGCACAAAGGCATTCTCTACCAGTATCTGCACAAACATGGAGGGAATCTTCACCTTATTTATATATACATCGGGAGCAATATGAATCGCAAAGTCGAAGTCGTCGCTCAGCAACTGCTGTTCCACCTTCACATATTGGTTCACGAAGTCGAGTTCTTCGCCCAGGGTTACAGCCAGTTGGCACGAGATGTCGAGGTTGGCTCTGATGAGTCGGGTAAGCTCCTGCAGTTCGTGTGCTTCCTGCTGTCCGGAGTGCACGATCTTGTTGTTGAGCACATTGAACACAAAGTGGGGCGAGATGCGGTTGCGTGCGCTTCCCAACCTCAGCTTCATGATGTTCATCTTCGTCTGCAGGTCGCGCTTTCGCGTACGCAATATCCACAGCGCGAATATCAGCGCCAGCACCAATGCAGCCGATACGACGGCAAAGGTTGTGGCATGCGCCTGCTGTATGTCGGCATTCTTTCGTTCGAGCTCTAAGGAGTGGTGCAGCTTCAGTGTGTCCTGCGAGAATCGCTCCATGATTTCCGAGGCCCGCATGTTGATGCGGTTATGCTCTAAGGAGTCGTTCTTCCTCATGTCCTCTCTCAGGTTGTCGTAAGCCATGCGGTAGTTGCCCGTCGACTCATAGTAACGGCGCAGATAACTGTTGCGCACCTGTCTCAGCGTAAAGGCGATGTTGGCAGTGTCAATTCCCTTCTCCGTGTTGAGGACCGACTTCACTTCCGCCATGTTGCCACGCTTCACCGCCAGCCCTATCCTTATGGTGTTGCAGTAGTAGGTGATCAGCGCATCGTTGGTGCGGCTGGCAAAGGGCTCCACTTCGGAAAGATAATGAGCGGTGGAGTCGAGGCGGTTGAGGTTCAGATACACATCCGCCAGGTTTACCTTGCAGATGAACATATCGAAATTGTCCTGCATGTGATGTTTCTCCAACAGGCTTTTCAGAGCGACGAACTTCCGGAGCGAGGTCTCGTAGTCCTTGGCGTAATAATAGTAATTGCCATAGTTGTTTAGGAAATAAGCCTGCATTCCCACCGACATGGATTTCATGCAAGCCTCCGTCTGCTGATAGTAGCGCAGCGATGTCTTCCAGTCGTTGAGCTGTTGATAGATGGTGGCAAGACCCATGTAGAGCGTCACGTTGTCTTGCTTGGGCAACTCGAGCGAATCCACCAGGAAGAGTGCTCTTCTGTACCATGCGGCAGCCTCTACGAGGCGGTTCTTGAAGAGATAGGCATCAGCCAGATTGGCACACACCAGTGGGCGCTGACTCTGCAGATTGCTCTCCCCCAACAGCGAGTCGGCACGATGATAGAGCCTGATCACCTCGTCGGGGTCTTTGTGGAAGTTGTGCAGGTTGACAGCCTGGCAATTATAAGCATAAGCCAACAAAGCGTTGCACCTCGACGATGAGGGCTGCCTCTTGGCAAAGTCGATTGTCGCCTTCAGATAAGGTGCCATGGAGTCGGGAGTGGCAGAAAGACAGTACATCTTGCCCATCCTGACATAGCATTCATAGTAGGCGATGCTGTCGGGCGCCTCAGCCATAGCCTTGAGAATCATCTGTCGGGCTTGCGGCGACTTGGCACCTATTGAGTCCTCAAGCTGCTGCAACAGTAGCTGCTCGGCATCGGGCACAGCCTTTCCTTCCTGCCGACAACAAGCCGCCACAAACAGCAAGCACAGGCTCACTGCCGCCAAGATCATGTACTTCAGATATGTTTTCACTACTTTATTCCAAATAATCTGCTGCGAAATTAATCATTTTTTTTGAAACGACAAAGCCTTGACTACAAACTTTCTTTGCTTTTATCTTCTAACATACTATTATTTTTTACCACATAGGCACGTTTTCCGACAACATAAGCACACCTTGCACCCATTCAGACACGATGTGAGTTTTCCTGTGTTTGAACTTTCATAAGAAATGCTTAACTTTGCCGAACAAGATATTTTGCCCAATGACACGACGGTGTCATAACATCATCAGGAAAATTATGTCTGTTAAACCCCTTTTCTGACAAAGGTTGGCGCTCCTCTCGCATTCTTATGTCGAGGGAGCGTTTTTTTGTATGTTTGACAGAAGTTCCCTCATTTGCGAAACTTCAATAAAAATAAACGAATTTATTTTGTATTGTCTTCGTTTTGCACTACCTTTTAATAAAGTAGGCTGCACTCAACAATAAAAATAAATGAATTTATTTTGTATTGTCTTCGTTTTGCACTACCTTTGCAAGCAAAAAGACAAGATATGGACAAACAGCAAAACAGAAATCAGACACACTTGCCCTACCGCATCATCGCACTCGACTTAGACGGAACTCTCACCAACCACGACAAGGTGATAACTCCCAAAACACGGGAGGTGCTGCTCAAGGCACAGGACGAAGGTGCCATCGTGGTACTGGCTTCAGGAAGACCGACCTACGGCATCGTGCCGCTTGCCAACGAGCTGAAGCTCGACACACATGGCGGATTCATCCTGGCTTACAACGGTGGAAAAATCGTGGACTGGGGCACACAGCAGGAATGTTTCGCACAGCACCTGCCGCCATCTGCCATCCCCGTCATCTACGAATACGCCAAACGGAAAGGACATGCTCTGTTGGGCTACGCCGGAAACGAGATCGTGACGGAAATGCCCGACGACCCTTACGTGAAGGAGGAGTCGCGCATCAACAAGATGAACATCAGACGTGTGGACAACCTGCTGATGCACTTGGAGCCTAACCCTACCAAACTGCTCATGACGGGAGAACCGGCAACGATGATCGTGGCTGAGGAGGAACTGGCTGAACAGCTGGGCGACAAAATGGATGTGTTCAGATCGGCGCCTTTCTTCCTGGAACTGGTGCCGAAGGGCATCGACAAGGCGCAGTCGCTGTTGAGACTGTTGGCTAAGGTGAACCTCACGCCTGCGGATATGATTGCATTCGGCGACGGATACAACGACCTGAGTATGCTGCGATTGGCGGGAATGGGCGTGGCTATGGCGAATGCTGCGCCTGAGGTGAGGGCCGACGCTGACTATGTGACGCTGTCGAACGAGGAGGATGGTGTAGCTGCGGCGATAGAGAGGTTTTTGAATATTTAATGAAATAATATAATATGTTACAGCTGGACAATTTCTACAAGGCTCGCTTCGTGCTGAGCAAAGTGATTAGAAAGACTGAGCTGGTTCACACTCCGCGAATCAACCCAGAGAGTGATGTGTTTCTGAAGCCGGAATGTCTGCAGAAGACGGGATCGTTTAAGATTCGTGGTGCTTACTACAAGATTTCGCAGCTCACGCCTGAGGAGAAGGCGAAGGGTGTGATAGCCTGTTCGGCTGGCAATCATGCTCAGGGTGTGGCGCTCGGTGCTACTGCCATGGGTGTGAAGAGTCTGATATGTCTACCCGAGGGCGCTCCTATATCGAAGGTGGAGGCTACCAAGCGATTGGGCGCTGAGGTGTGTCTGGTGCCGGGAGTCTACGATGATGCTTATCAGAGGGCACTGGAGCTGCGCGACGAGCACGGCTACACCTTTGTACATCCTTTCGACGACGAGAACGTGATTGCCGGACAGGGCACGATAGGTCTGGAGATTCTGGACCAGCTGCCTGAGGTGGAGGCGGTCGTGGTGCCTGTGGGCGGCGGCGGACTGATTTCGGGTGTGGCGTTTGCCATCAAGTCGCTCAACCCGAATGTGAAGGTGTACGGTGTGCAGGCTGAGGGGGCTGCCAGCATGGTGCAGAGTCTGCACGACCACAAGCAGGAGAAACTGCCCTCGGTGGCTACTGTGGCTGACGGCATCGCTGTGAAGGAGCCTGGTAAGCTGACTTTCGAGACTTGTTCGAAATATGTGGACGAGATTGTGACGGTGAGCGAGGACGAGATCTGTGCTGCCATCCTGAAGCTGATAGAGAGCGAGAAGATGGTGGCTGAGGGCGCCGGTGCTGCCAGCGTGGCTGCCGTGATGTACAACAAGGTGCCGGTGAAGGGCAAGAAGACTATATGCATCGTGAGCGGCGGTAACATCGACGTGACGATCCTGAACCGTGTGATCACGCGTGGTCTTGCCAAGAGCGGTCGTCTGTGCACCATCGAAATGGAGCTTGATGACAAACCGGGCGAACTGGTGGAAGTGTGCTCGGTGATAGCAAGCTTGGGTGGAAACATCACGGGTGTGCACCACGACCGTTCTGCCAACCGCCAGAAGGTGAACTCGTGTGTGCTGCGTCTCACCATGGAGACCCGTGACGCGGATCACGTGAAGGAAATCAAGGGGGCGCTCGAAGAAAAGGGCTTCCACCTGTATATTGTTTAAAGGTAAAAAAGTAAAAAGGTAAAAAAGTAAAAAAATAAAAATTAAAAGGCAAAAATTATGAACGCAATTCACACAGACAACGCGCCTGCTGCTATAGGTCCTTATAGCCAGGCTATTGAAGTTAATGGTTTCGTATTTGCATCGGGTCAGATTCCTATCGACCCTGCAACGGGTAATTTTGTAGAGGGTGGCATCAAGGAGCAGACCCGTCAGGCGCTCACCAACGCACAGAACATCCTGAAGGCTGCTGGCACTGACCTCGCCCACGTGGTGAAGACTACGGTCTATTTGGACAGCATGGATGATTTTGCTGCCATGAACGAGGTTTACGCCGAGTTCTTCAGCCAGCCTTTCCCTGCCCGATCTGCCGTAGCTGTAGAGAAGCTGCCTAAGGGAGCCCTCGTAGAGGTTGAGGTATTGGCTGCGAAGTAGGCAGACCTTATCATCGTAACGGAAGTTAATTTATCTTCTTCCGTTACGATTTTTTTATTATCATAAAAAATCATACCATCTGCCCGAGATGATATGATTCACACTAACACTTAGGGCGTATAAAAAAGCACCATGCTACTGGGCCTGCTGGCTACTCTTTCCTGAGGCGTAACGCAGCATGTTGAGCAGGAGCTGGCGGCCAACGGCGTCGGCTTTGTTCATGCCTTGCGTGTTGAAAGTATTCATCGATTCGTTCATGCCGTCGAGGTCCACCTTCTTGTTATAGGCGGCTGTGCCACGCAGACAGGCAGGAATGTCGAGCGTGGTGATGAGCACGCGTCCTCTGCCTACGGCTATCTCAGAGAGGGCTGAATACACCTCCTTGCGATGATCGGACACACAGCCTACGAGTACGTCACCATTCATGTCGCGCAGACCGACGCGGCGGCGGTTATAGGCGGCAAAGCACTGATACTCCCAGTTAAACACACAGTCGGTGGGCAAGCCCTCGAAGATGGGGTGTGAACGGCAGAAGAAGTTGCCTCCGTACCAGGAGCGCCCCAACTGCTTGAAGCCCCGGTAATCCATGATCTCCTTATCGCTGAGCAGGTCGGCCCAGCGCAGGGGATTGTCGACGATGACTACCGTGTGACCTGTGCTTGCCCATTCGAGGATGTCGCTGTAGCCACTGCCGAACTGAGTTGGCTCGAAGGCTCCCACAATCATGAAATCGCCCTGCGGACGCCCTGCCTTATAGTCTGTCGTCTGTATGCCCTGACTCTTGAGATAGGCGGCGAGCACTCCTGTGGTATCAGCCACCACGCACGTGCCTTCTATACTCTTGGCGTTCATGGCCACGGCATAGATGCGGTCGCTGCCCGCTGCCACGGTGCGTCCCTGCTGCACCAACTTGGCATCGACGCTGACATAGCCTGAGCCTGTCACCTTCCACTGCCATCCGGTCATCAGGTTCTCGCCATACACCACGCCGCCACTCACCTTTACCTTGCGCTTGGTCTGAGCCAAGAGGCGACCTTTGGCATCACGGGCGGTCAACACCAACTGTGCCGTTCCGTGTACGTTTTTTCGATTGACGATGTACACATCGGTGGTGGTGGTGTCGCCTACTGCCAGCACCTTGTTGGTCAGCTTTACTGCCAGGTAGAGAGGACGGTTGTAACGGGCAATGAGGTCGGCGTCGCCCTTCAGGTTGCGGTAGTTGTCGACGATGCCCGAGTGGTTCTCCAATTTCATTGATTCCCATCCGTTGACGGCGTAGGCATCGACGGTGTTGCTGATGTGTATATTCTCTATCACTCGTCCCTGATAATAGTAAGCCACGTTGCCCATCTGTCTGGTCAGACTGTCGACACAGGGGAAGGCTTTGCTGAAGCCACGCTGGCGCAGGAACTGATCGTAGGCATCGTACCAGGCGAGATAGTCCTTGGCTTCCCATCCTGTGGTGCGCCCGGTGCGCAAAATCTCATCGCGTATCAGCTGCAGGCGTGGTGGTGTGCCGATGGCTCCCTCCTCGCCCCAATATACGATCTCGCCCTTGTTGGCGGAGTAGCGCAGGTAGTTGTCCTTACCTTTATATATATAGTCGTGATAGACACCGGGGCCTCCGGCATGATGGTTGTCCCACCACCCTACGTTGTAGAAAGTGGTATCGTTGGGCATCAGGTGCAGTTTGAAGTGATCGTCGGGCTCTCCTTCGGGGTTCTTGCCGTTGCACGAGTTGTAGGTCAGGATGCGCGAAGGATCCAGTCGGTGTCCCATCTGCATCTCGCGTCGGTCTTCGGCCTGTGGAGATGCTCCGCGCTCGTTGTGCAGATTGTAGATGACGAGCGATGGGTGCGAACGGTCGCGGCGAATCATGCGTGCCAGCTTCTCGTTGCGATAGTCGAAGTAGAACTTGGTATAGTGAGTTCCGTCATCGAACTTGCCTGCGGGATACTGGTTTCCACCAGGCTCCTCGAAATAGAGCAGTCCCAGTTCGTCGGCGGCATCGAGTACATCGGTGTTGCCGATGGTGCGGTGAAAGTTGAGCATCGTCATGCCCAACTGTTTGGCGTCGCGCACCTGCTTGTAGGCCAGTTCCCTGGACGGCGTGATGCCGTTGTCGGGCCAGAAGCTCCACGATATGGCGGTCACGAGGGTGATGCGCTTGCCGTTGAGGTAGAACTGCTTGTCGCCCTTCACCGTACGCACCTCGAACCAACGGAAGCCAAAACGCTTCTTCACCTCGTCGTTGCCCAACCTCAAGGTCAGTTCGTACAGGTTGGGGGTGTCGACACTCCACAGCCTGGCCTGTGGCAATGACACCTCGATGGTTTTTTCGGCTGTGGTCATCTGATCGTTATGGCGCCATACCACCTTCTGGCTGCCACGCTCCCTCAACTCCATCACCAACGGAGTGTCGGCAGTGAGACCTCCTGCCTCGACATGCACCTTCACGGTAGAAGGAACTGGGGTGTTCTCGACAAAGACATCGTCGATGTACGTCCTGTCGGTGGCACACAGATGCACACGACCCGTGATGCCGCCAAAACCATGAGATGGATTGGTGAGATAGTTGCCCCACGCATAGCACTGCGAGTCTTTCCAGTTGAAGTTGCCGTTAGGATCGGTGATGCGAATGGCTACATCGTTCTTCTGCCCTAACTTGACGTATGGGGTGATGTCGATGGAGAAAGGTGTGCTGTTGACGAGGTCGTAACCTGCGAGCTGGTGGTTGACGAACACCTCGGCGCGAAAGCGTACGGCATCAAACTGCAAGGTGATGCGCTTGCCTGTCCAGTTAGCTGGCACGTCTACCGATGTGTTGAACCACGATACGCCCACATAGTTTCCTGTCACACCGTAGGTCTGTCCGTTCCATCCCCACAGCTCTCCCTCGACAGTGGCAGGCAGCTGAACGTTTCGCTTTTGGGGATTGTCGAGCAACTGCCATCCTCCCGTAGGCTGATGCACGGGTAGCATGGCAACATCGACGGGTGAAACATACAACTCGTCGCTGTTCCATTGAGCCTGGGTGTCGAGCGTAATGTTCCACCCTAACGAAGAAAGGTCGACCGACTCTCGTGCCATCGACTGCAGCGATACCACAGCCAAGGCCAATAATAGTTTGTTCTTGATTAACATAGAGATTAAGTTTTTATGTTTTAAAATTAAGAGGTGTAAATGCTAAATAAGTTTGTTTTTACTCTGTCTTCCTGTCGGCTGCATACATACCTATGAGGATGCAGGCGGCACCTGCGAGGAAGTATGGAGTGATCTTCTCGCCCAGCACCCAGGAGGCAAAGATCATGGTGGAGATGGGGTTGAAATAAACCCAGTTGGTGGCTTTGACGGCTCCCAACTTGGAGATGCACCAGTTCCACGTGAGGAAACACACCATGGAAGCCAGGCAGCCCAGGAAGAGCAGGTTGGCAAGTACCACGGGCTGCGTGAGCACCTCGGGGGAGGGGAGGCCCGGCACTACGGCATAATAGGGCAGAATGGTGAGAACGCCATAGAAGAACACCTTGCGCGTGATGAATGCGGCACTGTACTTGTCGGACATCGACTTCATGAGCAGCGAATAGACTGCCCAGCACATACAGGCTGTGAAAGCCAACGCATCGCCCACAGGAGAGAGATGGAGCACGAAGCGGCCGTTGAGCACCACGATGACCATGCCCACAAATGCTAACAGCGAACCCATCAGCTGAACCACATGAATACGCGAGGAGCGATAGACGAGCCTCACCAACAAGGTGGCGAAAAGTGGACACGAGCAGACGATGAGCGAGGTGTTGGTGGCGGTGGTGAAGTCCATCGCCTCGTTCTCGCTCAGAAAGTAGAGTGAGCCGCCCGTAACGCCCAACAGCATCATCCTGGCCTCATCGCGCCACGACGAGGCGAAGAGCCGACGGTGGTTGAAGCACAGCATCAGCACGTAAGCCATGAAGA
Organism: Clostridia bacterium; assembly: GCA_963587495.1. GTDB lineage: Bacteria > Bacteroidota > Bacteroidia > Bacteroidales > Bacteroidaceae > Prevotella. The sequence goes on from CAVACC010000049.1 coordinate 13,492, forward strand.
AACGAAGGGTGAATATCTGGGCTGGAGAAAGGCCATGAAGCATCAGCACCTTGGTGGAGACAAAGGTGGTTCCCCATATCGCCACGGTGATGAAGGCGACAAGATGATAGAAAAATGTACTGTTATGTTGTGTCATCGTGATTTAATGAAAATTTGTTTTTTGATTGCCGAGTGCAGCTTATCTTATGCAAAGATAATGCAAATGAGCGCAATGAAAGCTTGCTTTCAAATTGCCGAGTGCAGCTTATCTTATGCAAAGATAGTGCAAAATTCTGAATGAGCGAAAAGAATATAAAAAAATATCGTATCTTTGCAGCATGAAATTTCATCCTATACATATAGACCCAGCATCGGGCATCCTGTTGCCCGAGAGAATGAACAATCCGTTCTGTTATGAGCCGCACCCTCTCTGCATCATGGCCTGCAAGCAACTGCAGGAGAAAATCGCCCAGCGAGATGACTGGCGCGAGGAGATAGACCGTGGCAAGATGTTCGGTGTGCTGATCGTGGAAAAGCCCCGGAAGGACGGCGAAGCGACTGAGCCGCAGACTGGCTATATCGCTGCCTACAGCGGACAGATAGGCGGACGGAGCGACTGGAGCGGCTTTGTGCCTGCCGTATTCGACTATCTGAAGCCCGACGGATATTTCAAAAAGCACGAAAGTGACATCTCGAACATCAATGTCGCCATACACGATCTGCAGAACGACGAGCGGATGAAACAGATAAAGACGGAAATCGACTCCCTGAAAGCCCGCTGGCAGCACGATATCGACGACTATCAGCTAAAGATGAAGGCTGCCAAGGCTCTGCGCGACGCACGACGCAAGGCGGGCAACTTGAGCGAGGAGGAAAAGGCGGAGATGGTGAGGGAGAGCCAGTTTATGAAGGCCCAGCTGAGAAGACTCAAGAAAGAACGGGACAGGAAGACCGACATCGAGGAGGAATACGACAGAAACCAGAAAGACATCAGGTATCTGAAACAGCTGCGCAAAGAGCTCTCCGACTCGCTGCAGCGATGGCTGTTTGGCAAGTTCTGTATGCTCAACCCACAGGGCGAGCGCAAGAATCTCTTGGAGATTTTCAAGGACACGGCAGCCAAGATTCCACCGGCTGGAAGCGGAGAATGCTGCGAGCCCAAACTGCTGCAGTATGCCTACAGCCATGGTTATCGTCCGCTGCAAATGGCTATGTTCTGGTGGGGAGAAAGTCCGAAGGAGGAAATACGCCATCATCTGAGCTTCTATCCTGCCTGCAACGGCAAGTGCAAACCTATCCTGCAATGGATGTTGCCTGAGGCCTCCTGCTCGCGGACGGAAGAATACAAGGCGGAGCTGAAGACTATCTACGAAGACGAGCAGATAGCCGTGGTATGCAAGCCGGCAGGAATGCTGTCGGTGCCGGGAAAGAACGGGGCCGAGTCGGTGTATTCCATCATGCGGAGCAGAATGCCCGAGGCCACAGGACCGCTCATTGTTCATCGGCTCGACATGTCGACCAGCGGACTGATGGTGATTGCCAAGACCGAGTTTGCCTATCATCGTCTGCAGCAGCAGTTTGCCGCCCGACAGGTGGAGAAGCGCTATGTCGCCGTCGTGGGTTGCCAGGACAAGGCCGCTGCCGACCGCATCGCGCAGGAAGGAACCATCAGTCTGCCTCTGATGCCCGACTACATGGACCGTCCTCGCCAGATAGTGAGTCATGAGCATGGCAAGGAGGCTGTCACTGAATATCGGGTGCTCGCCCGCATCGACGACACACACCTGCGCCTCGCCCTCTGGCCCAAGACCGGCCGTACACATCAGCTGCGCGTGCACTGTGCCCACAGCGAGGGGCTTCATGCCCCCATCGTAGGCGATCCGCTTTATGGCAATGAACCGGCACAGCGACTCATGCTGCACGCCGAATCCATTTGCTTTGAGCATCCGCTGACAGGAAAGAGGATTTGCTTGGAAGAAATGATTAGTATTTAATTCGGGAGTTAAGGAGTTAAAGGAGTTAAGACAAATGCTTTTGTGGACTTGAAATCCTCATTCCCTCAAGGCCGTTGTCTTAACTCCTTTAACTCCTTTAAAAAAGCTATACGAAAAACATGATCAGCACTTGGGCGATAATCACCCTGACAAACATGCCGAGGGGATAAACCGTGGCATAACTGATGCTTGGCGTGTCGCCGTCGATGGTATCGTTGGCATAGGTCAGCGCCATAGGGTTCGCCATGCTGCCACACAGAATGCCGCAGATGCTGCCAAAGTCGTACTTCTTGGTTTTCAGAATGATGAGTCCCACTATCAGCACAGGCATCACAGTGATGGCAAAGCCTATGCCTACCCACATCAGTCCCTCAGGGCGAATCACCGTCTCGAAGAACTGTCCGCCAGCCTCCAAACCCAAGCAGCCCAAATAGAGCGCCAGTCCCAACTCACGAAGCATCAGTCCGGCACTTCGCGTCATATAGGAGATGAAATGCACACGTGGGCCCAGGGCACCGATGAGGATTCCCATCACGATAGGGCCGCCCGCAATGCCGAGACGCACAGGAGCCGTCATGCCGGGAATGTTGAAAGGTATCGTTCCGATGGCAAGACCCAGGATGATGCCCAGGAAGATGGCGCCAAGATTTGGCTCGTTGAGCGTCTTGACGGCATTGCCCAGAAACTGCTCCACATGGTCGATGCTGGTAGGGTCGCCCACCACGGTGAGGCGGTCGCCATACTGCAGTCGCAGGTCGTCGGTGGCAAGAAGGCGAATATCGCCACGGAGCACACGGCTCACATTCACGCCATAGGTGTTGCGCATGGAGAGATGGCCCAGCAGCTTGCCGTTCAGCCCCGGACGGGTCACCACGATGATGCGGCTCTCCACCTTGGCGTCGATGGCATTCCAGTCCACCTTCTCGCGGTTCCAGTCCTTGTCCACCTTCTTGCCGAAGAGAATCGACATGGCAGAGACCTCATCCTTATTTGTCACTACCAGTACGCTGTCGTTGGTGTGCAGCACGGTGTCGGCCTGAGGCACGATGACCTGGTCGCCACGCCACACACGCGAGATGATGAACTTGCGGTGTGTGAGCATCGAAATCTCGGCTATGGTGTTGCCATTCAGGGCTGGATTCACGATGATGTACTGTCCGATGGCGGTATGGTCGTCCTCGTCGCTTCGTCTTATCTCCAGGTCGGCAGGCTTCACAAAGAGCTTGCGCATCGTCATCATCGCCAGGATGACGCCCACCACGCCCAAAGGATAAGTCACGGCACAGCCCAGGGCAGCACCGCCGCTGGGAATTCCCAACTGCTGCAAAGCCTGCTGGGCAGCACCCATGGCTGGCGTATTGGTAGTAGCGCCGCAGAGAATGCCCACCATGTCGGGCAGACTCACGGGCAGCAGCCAGCACAATGCCAAGGAGAAGAGCGTTCCAACCACGATGACAGCCATCGACCACAGGTTGAGCGCAATGCCCTCATGTCGCATGGAGCCGAAGAAGTTGGGGCCTACATAAAGTCCCAGTACATAAACAAACATGGTGAGTCCGAAGCTCTCGGCAAACTCGAGCATATCCTTGTCGATCGAAAGTCCGAGATGTCCGGCAATGATGCCTACAAAGAACACGAAGGCGATGCCGAGAGAAATGCCCCGTACACGAATCTTGCCAAGGGCAAGACCCAGTGTGCATATCAAGGAGAGAATGACGATGCCCTGCACCGCCGAATGATCGTAGATTAATCCATTAAACCACATGACAATCTATTTCAGCCTTTTATTTCTGAGTTTTTGTTATTTGCTTTATTCTGCTGCAAAGGTACAGCATTTTTCCGACAGAGCAAAAGATTGGGTATTAATTTTCGGAAAATATACACAAATCGCCCGAAAGGTATGGGCTCAGCTTTCGCATTTTGCTCAACTCGAGTCACTTATTGCCCAAAATCGTTTGCCGTTTCGGGGAATTGTGCTAACTTTGCATGCTGTTTCATGGCATCTGTAACGACAGGGGCTGTATCGTGAAACCACAACACAGACATAATAGAAAAAAGACAATGACAGATATTTGTTGTATAGGACACATTACTAAAGACAAGATAGTAACTCCCAACCGAACCGTATATATGGCGGGCGGAACCTCATTTTACTTCGCCTACGCCATCAACCAACTGCCCAAGGACGTCACCTTCTCATTAGTGACGGCGATGGACCCAACCGAAACTGAGCCTGTGGACCGAATGCGCAAGGCAGGCATCAACGTGACGCTCAACGCATCGCGCAACACGGTGTTCTTCGAAAACCGCTACTTCGGCGAGAACCAGAACGAACGCAAACAGCGGGTGCTCGCCAAGGCCGACCCCTTCACCATCCCGCAGCTCAAGGACGTAGAGGCCAAGGTGTATCATCTGGGCAGCCTGCTGAGCGACGACTTCTCGCCCGAGGTAGTAGAATATCTCGCCACCAAGGGCAGAGTGTCTATCGACGTGCAGGGCTATCTGCGCGAGGTGAGAGACGAGAAAGTTTATCCCGTCGACTGGCAGGACAAGCTGAAAGTTCTCAAGAACACCTATTATCTGAAGGTGAACGAGACGGAGATGGAAACCATCACCGGCAAGAAAGATCCGCGCGAGGCTGCCCTGCTGCTGCATTCCTGGGGCGTCACCGAAGTCATCATCACCTTGGGCAGCGAGGGCTCGCTCATCTATGTGGACCAAACCTTCTACGAGGTTCCAGCCTATAAGCCTCACGAGGTGGTGGATGCCACAGGCTGTGGCGATACTTACTCGGCTGGCTATCTGTACAGGAGGCTGCAGGGCGCATCGCCCTTAGAGGCAGGCAAGTTTGCCGCAGCCATGTGCACCATCAAGCTGGAGCACAATGGCCCATTCAATCGCACGCAGAAAGACATCCTGCAGATAATGGGAGAAGTTTAGCCGAGCCTACCTGCTCATCGACCGTGCGGTGAGGTCGAGCAGACTTTGCAGATAGTCGTCGTCAGTATCCTTCTTCATCTTGGAGAGGGTATTGGCGCAAAACTTCTTCTCCTCGGCGTTGAGAAGAGAGCCGTGGTTCTTGCATAGCTTGATGATCTTGTTGGCAATGCCCGTCTGCAGGTTGCGGCGCAACTGCGACTGGAATCCCCATCGATACTGATCCTTTGCATTCTTGAAGGCAGCACGCAAGTTGTTGAGCTGAGTAAGGAACTCAGCGCTGTTTTTTGGCTCCGGCTCGTTGGCAGAATACTTCTTGGCAAGGTTTTTCCAGTACTTCACAGACTGACCGTTGACCACCACCGAGTCCACGCCGTCGCTGCTGCTTACCACCATGCTGCTGAGTCCGTCAGACAGACTGCTCAGGTCAGCCTCCAGACCCTTCAGGTCGTCGATCTCTGTGACGGTTCCATCAGGATTGATGATGGTGGCACGTCCTGTGACGCGATGGGCTCTTTCCCATGCCGGGTCCTTGCCGTAGAAGAGATAGATGGAGCCTTTGATTAGCTCTTCGTCGCCGTCCTTCCTGTCCCGCCAGCTGTTGCTCTCGTCCTTGCTGCTGTACCACACCAAGGTGTACACATATCGCATGGTGCTGTCCTTGGGGTCGCGGAAATACTGCAAATTGTAGTTGCGTTCCTTGTGCGCACCGAAGATGATGTTCTGCGAATTCTTCTCGCCGTATGCTATTCTTTCCTGTTTGTCAGCGTAGAAACCCTTCTTCTTGATCATAGAAGAGTAAGCAATCTTGTTGCTGGCGAGCAAAGCCTGGTTGTAAGTTTCTATCGGCTTGGCTTTCCTGGCGGGGACAGCATAATCGTAGGAAACGACATACCCCTTGTCGTATTGTTTCTTCGACGAAGTAGCGACATAGTCGTTGGCAGTGAGCCAGGCAGCGAGGTTCTCGAAAGCCTGCTGAGGCATCAGGATAGTTTTCTGTGCGAAGGCAGTGCCCGAGAGTATCATCAGGCAAGCCATCAAGGCGATTCTGAGATTCTTTTTCATCTTGTTTTCCTTTCTTTATTTTGCGTTATTTGACGTTTTCCTGTTCTTGTCCGTATTCATCCTCATCGTTATACGACGCCAGGTCTTCAGTCTGCAGGGCGCTGACGAGGTACAGGCGGAAGAGCATTTCGTTCTGCTGCTCCTCGAGCGCTTGCAGATGCGCCTCAGCCAAGGCTTCAGGCGACTGCTGCATAGAGTCGATGACAGTCTGAGCAATCCATGTCACAGGAGGCGCCGGACTGTGTAGATGCTTGCGGTAGACACCCCGTTTGCGAGGTCGCATCTTCGGCCTGACCGCCTGTTTCACCTGATTCCTCACCTCAGTTTCAGCAGCAGGCACAAGGGTCTCAGCAGAGTCTTTGTCAGCCTGTGCCAGCATCGCAGCAGGAGTGACAGGAGTGTTGCCATTCTGCGCAGGCCAAGTCATAACAACGAGCAAAGACACGGCAGCGGCTGCAGCAAGAAGACACCACAGCGGGCGCAGACGCGAATGATTGCGAAGCGGCTTGCGGATTTCTTCCTCGACAGGTATTTGCTTGTCGATAGGCATTTGCTTATTTTCAGACATTTGCTTATCGATAGGCATTTGTTCATCTATTGGCATTCCCTTGTCGAAGTAAGCGAACATTTGCTGATAAGGCTTCAGGTCGTCGCTCACATCGGTGTGTACGGCAAACCATTGGCTTATTTGTTCTTCTTCCTCAATCGAGGTGAGTCCTTGCATGAATCGCCCGATGAGTTGTCTTATATTCTTTTCTCCGTTCATTTTTATTTTAATGTTTAATGTTCAGTGTTTCCCTCACCCCTCCATTCTTTTCCTGATTTCCGTCAGCATCCTTTGTCGGGCTCTCGACAGGATTGTGGCAGCAGAAGCAGGAGTGATACCGATGATGCAAGCAATTTCTTCCATACTTTTCTTCTCTACCTGTCTCAGGTGCAGCACCTGGTATTGCGTGGATGGCAGTTCGAGCAGTTTCTGTTGCAGCCACATATCGTTCTCCTGCGTTTCCATCATCATGTCGGGAGGCGGCTCGTGGCTTTCAGCCTGAAGATGCGGATGCAGCAGCAAGGAGTCTTCCCGCTTTTTGCGGTGACTGTCGATACAGAAGTGTTTGGCGACGCATCCCGTCAGACCTTTAGCATGTTGCGCAGAGGTGATGTCCTTTCTGATGGCCCACAGCCTGAGCATGGTGTCTTGCGCCACGTCTTCGGCAGTCATGCCGTCGGTGCCACAGCCCCTGCAGACGTGCAGGGCTGTTTGCCGCAGCTCGGGAACCAGTGAGGTGAATTCTTTCTCTGTCATGTGTGCCTTGTTTGCTTGTTCTGATGTATAAACGCAGAAATCGGAATTTTATCAACACCTTTAACTTCTCTTAACCTCTGAGGGGTCAGAAGTCCTTAATGACAAATGACATAATGACACCGGAGGCTTAACAGCTATAAAAACAAAAAATGGCAGCAGAAATGTCTGTGCATAAAAATACACTATAGTTAACTGCGAAAAAATATTTTCCCAGTTGGGCGGATTATTTTTTCCAGTTAGACAATGTGTTTTTGACCATTATTGCATAAATTTGCGGAACACGAATAATCCGAGTACGCCCCCTTTCGCTCATACGCATAGACCTGTTGTCACGTACGACTATGTGACTTGCCTATAGGCTTGGGCAATTTCTAATCATGCTGAACTCTTAAAACTTCCCGATTTGCAAAAGTTGAGTGTATTATATATTAATGTACGTGCGCAGGAACAACTTGCTTCCTACTTTTTGGTGAAAAAGTACAGTTTAAAAATCAAAATTGAGTTAAATATCTATAAAAGTAAAACGCTTGAGTTTGTAACTTACACATAATTAAATAAAAATGTGTACTTTTGCAGTCCGATTATTTGCGGGGATACGCTTAGAGTCCCCTGGACAGTGTGTGTTAATAGCAATCTCCTGTGGCCGGGAATTGCGGTTAGTGAATCGCCTGTCTAAAAGTGAGTAAAAAGATTTAAAAACGTTTTTTAGTAGTAATTTAAAATTTAAAATGGACACATTAAGTTTCAAGACTATCTCCGTAAACAAGGAGACAGCTAAGAAAGAGTGGGTTGTAATCGACGCAACAGACCAAGTTGTTGGTCGTCTTTGCTCAAAGGTAGCAAAGTTGCTCCGCGGTAAGTACAAGCCAACTTTCACTCCACATGTAGATTGTGGTGACAACGTAATCATTATCAACGCCGCTAAGGTGGTATTCTCTGGCAAGAAGGAGACTGATAAGGTTTACACACGTTACACTGGTTATCCTGGTGGTCAGCGCTTCAACACTCCAGCTGAGTTGCGCACACGTCCCGACGGCATGGACAAGATTTTGCGTCATGCAGTAAAGGGTATGTTGCCAAAGGGCCGTTTGGGTCGTTCTCTGATGGACAACCTCTTCATTTACGATGGCACAGAGCACAAGCATGAGGCTCAGAAGCCAAAGGCAATTGATATTAACCAGTATAAATAATTAAGGTAGAATGGAAGTAATTAATGCAATT
>CAVACC010000050.1:0-21938 GCA_963587495.1 Clostridia bacterium
GTAACTGTACAAACACTCGTGCTTGCGAGGCTGTTTGTCCTAAGAACGAGTCTATCGCCAACATCGCCCGCCTGAACCGTGAGTTCCTGAAGGCTAAGTTGGCTGACTAATATTATCATACTCTTTTTAAAGGTGGGTGAAAGGCTATTTCTTTAGCTTTTCACCCATTTTTTTGTTTTATGCCTGATTTGTTTTTCTTCCTTTTTTGTGCTATGAAATACGGTAGTAAAAAGGGCTAAAATTACCGTAAACTATCCAAATGTGCTTTTTTTTTGAGATTTGGATGGTTTACGGTAATTTTTTGCTATATTTTATCTAAATTTGCCAAAATATTCAAACCTAAAGGAAATGGCTAAGGAAAAAGACTTGAAACAGGTGGCTGAACAACAAATGCCTGTAGAAAATAAAGTGGAGTCTCTGATACGAGTTATCAGAGGGCAACAAGTAATGCTCGATCGTGACTTGGCGGTGCTGTATGGAGTGGAAACAAGAAGATTGAATGAACAGGTAAAACGCAATATAGAACGTTTTCCTGAAGATTTTATGTTTCAATTGACTAAAGAGGAGTGTTCAAAGTCGCAAATTGCGACTTTGAACGAAGGACGAGGACATAATATAAAAAAGCTTCCTTATGCTTTTACGGAGAATGGGGTTGCAATGCTAAGTAGTGTCCTTCGGTCAAAAACTGCAATTGAGGTGAATATCCGTATCATGCGAGCTTTCAATTCTATGCGCCATTTTATTGTGGATAATACGGCAATTTATAAAAGGTTAGAAACGATAGAGAGGAACTTGTGGCGAGAATCAATGATACTATTTGATGTCAAAATTTGTGGCTTTAAATGATTATCAAGGTTCAATCGTGAGTAAAAGTGCAACATGGCGTTGCACTTTTGGCTTGCTTTTTAGTGTACCTTAACGTAAGATATTTTATGCAACCATGAAAATAATCCACGAAAAACATACAACTTATCATTATTTTCACTATCTTTGCAACTGATACCACTCTCGCTCACGCTGTATTGAGGCATTTAGAGGTGTTTTAAAACGCTTTAAGAACTAAGTAAGTGGGATATAGTGGTGTCACGACATAATATAAAGGCGTTTACTTGACGCTTTGTTCTTGACGAATCGAAACTTCGCAACTTTCAAGTACAGTCACGAGCATTGCAACGGTAGATGCCTACGGGATGTGTATATTCACATCCCTTTACAGGTATGGCACATTGCGAAAGTAAGGTGTCTTATATCCGTATAGGGAGAAGTGTATTCATATCGGCGTGGGCTTCGACGTTGCTCGTTCAACTGTACTGGGCAATGCGAAGGCCTCGATTCGTGGGACGAGTGACTGAGGAGAACCCACGTCTTCCGTTTAATTTAGTCGCTTACCTTGGGTGATGGGTGAGGTTGGAAAGGAAATGTTATGGTAACAGTTGTTGTTTCTTTTATTTATGAGAAAAAGAAGTATTCTCGTTCTGTAGAAACAGTAGATTATGTTAAGTCTGTTTCTCTTGCAGATTCAATGATGTTTGTTAAGGATGTACTGGTTTCATCTGGTATAAATGTAAAGGAAGCACTATTGAAAGAAGTTGTTATTTCAAAAGATGGAAACCCTTTGTTTTCTATCGATGAGCATAATTATATTTTTCCAAAATGTTTAAACTAAAACTACGTATGAAGAAAGATACATTAAAGAAACTATTTGTAATAGTTGTACTTTTGTTGTTTTATGTAGTTTCTATTAGAGCTGCATATGGTGATGTTATTACTGAGCAAATAACTATAAAGTTAGAGAAGGCAGGTGAACTTAGGGGTAAGATTGATAATAGTAAGTTAAATTATATTACTAATTTAAAAGTAATTGGTGATATCAATGGGGGCGACTTATATTGGATTCGCTATATGGCAGGAAGTGGTGAATATGGAGATAAGACCCTTGGGCGACTTTCAATTTTAGACTTGTCAGAAACTCGAATAGTGGAAGGTGGTAATCGCTATTGTTGTAATTCTGAAAAGAAAAATCTTTATACCAAAAATAATGAGTTGGGAGAGCTCACCTTTTGGAATTGTAGTAGTTTAACAGAATTGAAGCTTCCGTCTGATATTACGTGTATCGGTGAGAGTGCATTCAATGGTTGTGACAATTTGAAGTTTTTAAATCTTCCTGTGGGAATAACACGTATAGAGAAAGGTACATTTTGCGGTTGCGCTGCTTTAACCTCTCTATCTCTTCCTACTAGCATCATATATATTGGTGAAAGTGCTTTTGCGGGATGTGAAAGTTTAACATCTTTGAAGCTTCCATATGGTATTACATGTATAAAAACGAACACGTTCGAGGGCTGTGGATTTAAGTCTTTGGAGATACCTTCAAGTGTAAAGGAAATTGAAGAGAGAGCCTTTCAATTTTGTGGTTTATCAAGTGTAATAATTCCTGCTTCTGTAGAAAAAATAGGAGGAAATGCTTTTTGTCGTAGTGATAAGTTGCAAGAAGTTTTCTTTTTGGGGAATGTATGTCCACAAGGAGCAATGAACGAAAATGTGTTTTCTGGATGTCATTCGAATTTGATATTTTATGTACCAAACAAAAGAGCATATGGAAATGCCAATAATATGGTTCAGTATGTCACCTTTTTATCTGACACCTATAAATATGTAGGAAAGGCACTGAATTTGGAATGGCAGAATAATTTACCAGATTGTACAGCATCATTAATGAACATTTCGACTTTGGATAAGAATGTTGGCACACATTCTGCCAATGTAAAAGTGAGATATTCAAATGGAGTTAACTTTACTGTAGAGATTCCTTACGAATACACGATAACTCCTGCTCCTTTGTCATTGACTGTGAATAATGCAGCACGTGAGTATGGTAATCCAAATCCTGAGTTTTCAAGTGTAATCACTGGCTTTGTAGAGGGAGAAAATGCGGAAAACCAAAATATGACAGTGGATTATACTTGTGATGCAGATGGGCAGAGCAATGTTGGTAATTATCGTATCTTGGCTTCTGTAAACGCTCCAAACTATGAAGTAACTTATCATTATGGAACGTTGGCGGTAACTAAGGCACCACTTACGTTAAAGGTAAAAAATACTTCTCGCCTGTATGGTGATGAAAATCCTCAGTTTGAGTTGATATATACTGGTTTGCGCAATAATGAAACATCGCCAACCTGGACACAAGCCATCAAAGTCGCAACTACTGCAACCAAGAAATCACATTGTGGAGTCTATCCTATAACTGTAAGTGGTGGAGTTTCACAAAATTACCAAGTTGCGGAATATGCTAATGGTGAATTGACAGTCAGCAAGCGCCCTCTTACTGTAAAAGCTATAGATTACGAGCGTTCATATGGTGAAGCTAACCCTGCATTTAAGATAGCATACGATGGTTTTGTCAATTCGGATAACGAGAGTTGTATTTCTCCAAAGCCAACTTTGAGTTGTGAGGCAACTAAGGAATCGAATGCTGGCACTTACAATATTCTTGTAACTGGTGGTAAGGCTGATGATTATGCCATTACCTATCAATATGGTAAGTTGAAGGTAAATCCGTTGCTTTTAGGCTTCAAGGAAACTTATAATTCCGTAACCTATAATGACATGTCTAAGAGTATTTCAGACTTGGTTTTTCAGCATATTCCTAAATTGAATATGAAGTATGATGTTTCAGACTTGAAAATTGATATTTGGGCATTGGATAGTGAAAATAAATATTCTCAGCATGTTTGGAATGTTTCTTCGGGTAGTTATTCTGGTAGTTATGTTAATTATATCGCAGATGGTGCTACTGATGTGGGAAAATATATCATAACTATAACAGGTATTAAAACACCTAATCCTAATATTAAATTAGACTCTAAAACGGCTCGTGCTTATCTTACAATAGAAGAAGCTAGTAATAATTTACAGTGGAATGACGATGATGTTATAGAAGTGGAAATGGGCGAAGCAAAAGAGCTAAATATAGCTTATGATGCGGATTTATACAGCATGTTCAATCTCGGGTTTGATGAAAGTGTCATACAAGTACGTGCTTCAAATAAGGAAACTAATCATGCTAAATGGTATATTGTTGGTTTGCAAGAAGGAATTACAAAATTAAGTTTCAATATCAGCTCTAGGAAGAATGATTGGGGCTTTTATAATTTTGGTAATTCTCAAACGATAACAAAAACCATTAAAGTTATAACTCCTACAGGTATTGGGCAGATTTCAAATAATAATGATGTCAAAGAAGTCTCTCGATATTCTGTAAATGGCCAGCGCCTGACAGCTCCAACCAAGGGCTTGAACATCGTGAAGTATAATGACGGCAGCGTGAGAAAAGAAATCGTGAAGTAAAGAATATTAAGGAGGCAAGTCTTATTTTTAAGAGATTTGTCTCCTTTTCGTTTCTTTCCAATTTTGCAAACATTAGAAAGAATTGCCTCGGTCTGGAATAAGGATTAGTGAGTCTAAAAGCTTATTCTGTATCATTGCTCCTGAGAGGGCACAAATGTGCCCCTTGTAGGGCACTTTTGTGTCATAAGTAGGCATTTTTATAACATCAGTATTCTATTTCAAAAAAGCAATATGTCGATAATGGGAGTCTTATCGCTTTGTGCCTCCAAAATCAACTTGATGGGCTAAGGTCGCAATTCGCGACCTTATAACTTATAGTGTAATACCCTTTTCGAAAGAAAAACGAAAAAGTAATAAATTTCTTCCGGAATATTTGGGTGCAATTAATATTTTTCTTATTTTTGCAACATGGAAGAAGATATACGGCAGGGCTTATGTTGAAGTTTAATGAAGAAAAACTGGCTAAGTTGAGAACATTCGATGATGTTCTGCAGGAAAAATATGGCGAACCTGGCAGCGAGGCCCGCAAGGATTTTGATGCCAGGGCCAAGGCTTGGTATTATGCAGAGTTGTTAAAAGATGAGCGTAAGAAACAGAAGATGACGCAGAAGGCTCTTGCCGAGAAAATCGGCAAGAAGAGAGAGTATGTCTCTGCTCTGGAAAAGGGCCAAACGGATATGCAACTCTCTACTTTCTTGAGAATAGCAAATGCTTTAGGGTTGCAATTCTCGCTGGTAGTCGGATAAATGCATCGTCATAGACAAGATAAAGGGAGATGACAACGATGAACCAAGCGACTTTAGATTTTATTCGCCAGCATCAGGACGAAGACGTTCGACAGCTGGCTTTCCTCGGAAGCAAGAATCCTGAGGTCAATATGCCTTTTGCTCTCGACCAGATACGTGGTCGACAGATGGCTCATATCAAGTTGCCTCGCTGGGCCAGCATCGACGGCATCATTTATCCACCACACATCTCGATGGAGCAATGCTCCTCAGAGCAGACTGCTCTTTATAAAGCCGAATTGGCTGCACGATTGTTGGGAAATTCTTCTCTTCAGGGAGAAATCGTGCCCCAAGGCGATAATTCCAAAATTTGCGAATTTGCGAGCGACAGGGCAGTTGATTCAAAATTCGCTCAAAATGAAGGCACTTGTGAAAAGCAACAGATATTAACAGATGCAGGTGATAGTGTTAACAAAACCAAAGGCGATGCTTGCTCAGGAGATTCTGTTGCAGAAATTGAGTTTGCAGACCTGACTGGAGGTTTTGGAGTCGACTTCTCTTACATTGCTACTCAGTTAGGTGTTAAGTCGATGTATGTAGAACGACAAAAGCATCTTTGTGAAGCGGCGAAGGAGAATTTTGAACGATTGGGATTAAAGCATGTCGTCGTGAAGAATGGAGATGGAGTAGAGGTGCTTCATGCTATTCCGAATCATTCAGGTCTTCGGGTAATCTATATTGATCCAGCCCGTCGTGATGATGCCGGCAACAAGGTGGTAAGTCTTCAAGACTGCACCCCCGATGTAACCAGACTTCAAGAGGAAATGCTCCAGAAAGCCGATTTTGTAGTCATCAAACTGTCTCCGATGCTCGACTGGCATCGTGCTGTAAGCGAATTAAGGTGCGTGAGAGAGGTTCATGTTGTTTCTGTAAACAATGAGTGCAAGGAGCTCTTGTTAGTGCTCTCAGCGCGAAATATGGACGAAAACAACCAGCTTCGCATTTGTTGTGTCAACGATAACCAGTCGTTTGTCTGCGATGATGCCGAAATGGCTTCTTCTGTAGTCCGCATAGCAGCAGCCGACTTAGATTCGGTGCAATATCTCTACGAGCCTAATGCCTCGCTGATGAAAGCAGGCTGTTTCGGAGTTCTTTCCGAGCGTTATTCTGTCTCGATGCTCTCCAAGAACAGTCACCTTTTCGTGAGCCAGTCTCCTGTAGTCGATTTTCCAGGCCGTTCTTTCCGTATCCGTGCCGTTTCTTCCTTCAATAAGAAAGAACTCAAGCGCCAATTGCAAGGCATAGAGAAGGCCAATGTTGCCACCCGCAACTTTCCTCTCTCCGTGGCAGAATTGCGCAAGCGACTGAAGTTAAAGGATGGAGGCGAAACCTATATCTTCGCCACCACCTTGTCTGACGACAGTCATGTGCTGCTGATAACGGATAAAATTTTAGAAAACGCATGAAAAGTTAGGAATTTTTTTCTGAATGTTTGGAATTTATCCTTAATTTTCTTAATTTTGCAGAAGACATGAAGTCGATACAAATAACAAACTGACCTCAGCGAAAGTTGAGTAACAAAAAAATAAGCTACTATTTATGAACAAATTAAAAACAATCTTTTTATCGCTCGCGTTTATCTTGGCGATGAACATGAGTGGTGTACAAAACATCAAAGCGGAGAACTATCCTTATAAGAGCGACTATCTTTGGCTCACTGTGCCCGACCATGCCGACTGGCTCTATCAGACCGGCGAGAATGCCAAGGTGGAGGTGAGTTTCTGCAAGTATGGCATTCCCCGTGATGGCGAACTGAAATATTCCATAGGCAACGACATGCTCCAGCCCGACAAGCATGGAAGCGTGAAGCTGAAGAACGGACGTGCCGTCATCAATATGGGAACGAAGAAGACTCCTGGATTCCGCGACATGAAACTCTCTGTCAGTCTCGACGGAAAGACCTATGAGCATCATATCAAGGTGGGATTCTCGGTCGACAAGATAAAACCCTATACGCAGGAGCCCCAGGATTTCAGAAGCTTCTGGCAGAAGAACGTGGAGGAACTGAAACAGGTGCCAATGTCTTATACCAAGGAGTTGTACAAGGACTATTGTACCGACAAGATAGACTGCTATCTCGTCAAGCTCCAGATCGACAACATGGGCCATTCCATGTATGGTTTCCTGTTCTATCCCAAGAATGCCCAGCCGGGCAAGCATCCCGTAGTGCTCTGTCCTCCAGGAGCAGGCATCAAGACCATCAAGGATCCTATGCGCAACAAGTATTATGCCGAGAATGGCTTCGTTCGATTTGAGGTGGAGATTCACGGTCTCGACCCACGCATTTCGTCAGAGACTTTTGGCGAGATCAGCCGTGCTTTCAACGACCGTAATGGCGGTTATTTGGCCAATGGCTTGGAGAACAAGGACATTTATTATATGAAGCATGTCTATGTAGGCTTGGTTCGTTGCATCGATTTCCTGACTTCGCTTCCCGAGTGGGATGGCAAGAATGTAGCTGTGCAGGGTGGCAGTCAGGGTGGAGCCTTGTCCATTATCGCAGCAGGACTCGACAGTCGTGTCACCCAATGTGTAGCCAATCATCCTGCCCTTAGCGACATGGCGGGTTATGTGGCAAAGGGCGGAACGGGCGGTTATCCACACTTCTGCCGTCAGCCACAGATATTGAGCAACAAGGACTGTCTCAACACCCTGGCTTACTTCGATGTTGTCAATTTTGCCCGTTACGTCAAGGCTCCTACTTATCTTACATGGGGCTACAACGATGTGACCTGTCCTCCAACAACCAGCTATGCTGTCTGGAACACGCTGAAATGTACTAAGGAGAGTCTGCTTACCCCGATCAACGAGCATTGGACAACAACAGAAACCAACCGTGGACAGATGGAGTGGATAAAGGCACATCTTCTGAAATAAGCAGTTAAGCAAAATCGGCTGATAAATGAAATAAGCAGTTAGGCGGAATCAGCTGATAAAACCCAATATAGAGGCAAAATAATCCATCAAAATACTTGCCAACCTCATAAAAAACTGCAAAAAAGATAGCAATATTTGGCTGTTTGACCAAATATTGCTATTTTTGCATGCTTTAAAGTAACAAACTAGTTTGAGATAATGTCATTAATAGAGATTCGAAAGGTCGAAAACAAGAAGGACTTGAAGACGTTCATCGACTTCCATTACGACCTATACGAGGGCAACGAGTATGATGTGCCCAACCTGTTCAGCGACGAAATGAATACCCTCAGCCAGGACCGCAATGCCGCTTTTGAGTTTTGCGAGTCCGAATATTTTCTTGCCTATAAGGACGGCAAGTTGGCGGGTCGTGTCGCTGCTATCATCAACCACAAGGCCAACGAGCGCTGGAACTGCAAGTCGGTGCGCTTTGGCTGGATCGACTTCATCGACGACCGTGAAGTGTCCAAGGCTCTTCTGCAGGCAGTAGAAGACTATGGCAAATCTAAGGGAATGGATAATGTGGTAGGTCCGCTTGGCTTTACTGATATGGATCCAGAAGGCATGCTTACCTGGGGATTCGACCAGCTGGGCACCATGCCCACCATCTATAACTATCCCTATTATCCCGAGCATATAGAGGCTCTCGGTGGCTACGAGGTCGACAACAAGTACGTAGAGTACAAGCTCATCGTGCCCGATACCGTGCCCGAGAAATATGCCAAGATAGCTGCCATGATAGAGAAAAGATACAATCTGCATGTGCGCAAGCTTACCAAGAAAGATGTTTTCCAGGGCGGTTATGGTCAGAAGATTTTCGAACTGATCAATGCCACTTACAAAGACCTCTATGGCTATTCCGAGCTCTCGCAGAAGCAGATAGACCAGTTGATACATTCTTATCTGAGTTTCCTCGACTTCAATCTCATTACCTGCATCGAGGACTGGAGCGAGCCCGAGCACAAGATGGTGGGCATCGGCATCACCATACCTTCGTTGGCAAAGGCTCTGCAGAAGTGCCGTCGCGGCCGTCTGTTCCCCTTTGGCTGGTGGCACGTGCTGCGCGCCATCAAGATGCACAAGACCAAGATTGTCGACCTGCTGCTCGTAGGCATCCTTCCCGAGTATCGTGCCAAGGGAGCCAATGCGCTTCTCTTTGCCGACCTCATTCCCCGTTACCAGGCTTATGGCATCGAGTGGGGTGAGACCCAGGTGGAGATGGAAGCCAATGCCGGTGTGCAAGGTCAGTGGGGAGTTTTGAACCCCATCTTGCACAAGCGTCGCAATTGTTATAAGAAGATTATCAAGTAAAGGAAAATTCAACCAAGCTTTCTTTTTCCCAGGAAGCTTACACACTTTGCAGATTCTCAGAGCCAGTGAATCTTGAGAGTACAACAACATAACAATCTTGAAAAAAATAGGAGGAAAATATGGCAGAGGAAAACAACAATACAGTACAATATACTGATGACAACATCCGGCACTTGAGTGATATGGAGCATGTACGTACCCGTCCAGGTATGTACATCGGACGTTTGGGCGATGGCAATCTGCCCGAAGACGGCATCTATGTGCTCTTGAAAGAGGTGGTGGACAACTCCATCGACGAGTTCAAGATGGGCGCCGGAGCGCGACTCGAAATCGACATAGAGGACAATCTTCGTGTCAGCGTGCGCGATTATGGCCGAGGCATTCCGCAGGGCAAGCTTGTCGAGGCTGTCAGCGTGCTCAATACAGGTGGCAAGTACGACAGCAAGGCCTTCAAGAAGAGTGTGGGCCTGAATGGTGTGGGTGTGAAGGCGGTCAATGCCCTCAGCTCTCATTTCGAGGTGAAGTCTTTCCGCGAGGGAAAGGTGCGCCATCTTGTCTTCGAACGGGGCATTCTGAAGAGCGACAAGACCTCAAAGACCGAGGATGAGAACGGAACCTACATCTTTTTCGAGCCCGACAACACCCTCTTCAAGAACTACAGCTTCCACGACGACATCGTGGAGACGATGCTTCGCAACTACACCTATCTCAATACGGGCCTTACCATCATGCACAATGGCCGTCGCATCCTGAGCCGCCACGGTTTGCAGGATCTTCTTACCGACAACATGACCAATGACGGCCTCTACGACATCGTCCACATGAAGGGCGAGGACATCGAGGTGGCTTTCACCCATACCAATCAGTATGGCGAGGAGTACTATTCCTTTGTCAACGGTCAGCACACCACACAGGGCGGAACTCATCAGAGCGCCTTCAAGGAGCACATTGCCAAGACCATCAAGGAATTCTTCGGTAAGTACGAGTATGGCGACATTCGCAACGGTCTGGTGGCAGCTATAGCCATCAATGTCGAGGAACCCGTCTTCGAGAGTCAGACGAAGATCAAGCTCGGCAGTACCACGATGACTCCCAATGGCGGCGAGACCATCAACAAGTATGTGGGTGATTTTCTGAAGAAAGAGGTGGACAACTATCTGCACATCCATAAGGACGTGGCCGAGGTGCTGGAGAATAAGATCAAGGAGAGTGAGCGCGAGCGCAAGGCGATGGCCGGCGTCACCAAGCTGGCGCGCGAGCGTGCCAAGAAGGCCAATCTGCACAACCGCAAGCTGCGCGACTGCCGCATCCATTTCAGCGACGCCAAGAACGAGCGCAAGGAGGAAAGCTCCATCTTCATCACCGAGGGCGATTCTGCCAGCGGAAGCATCACCAAGAGCCGCGACGTGAACACCCAGGCTGTGTTCTCCCTGCGCGGTAAGCCGCTCAACAGCTTTGGTCTTACCAAGAAAGTGGTGTACGAGAACGAGGAGTTCAATCTTCTCCAGGCGGCTCTCGACATAGAGGATGGTCTCGACTCGCTGCGTTACAACAAGGTTGTCGTGGCTACTGATGCCGATGTCGACGGAATGCACATCCGTCTGCTTATCATCACCTTCTTCCTGCAGTTCTTCCCCGACCTCATCAAGAAAGGCCATGTCTACGTGCTGCAGACGCCTTTGTTCCGTGTGCGCAACAAGCGAACCAAGATAAAGAACAAGCAGGCCATAGCCGATGCCGACGCCAAGTTGGGACCGAAGGAGAAGAAGAGCGACTTCATCACGCACTATTGCTATAGCGACGAGGAGCGCCAGCAGTCCATCCGCGACTTGGGACCTGATCCTGAAATCACCCGATTCAAGGGTCTCGGCGAGATTTCTCCCGAAGAGTTTGCCCATTTCATCGGTCCTGACATGCGACTGGAACAAGTCACTCTGCACAAAACCGACCAGGTGCAGAAACTCTTAGAGTACTACATGGGCAAGAACACCATGGAGCGCCAGAACTTCATTATCGACAACTTGGTGATCGAGGAAGATATTCCAGATGAAGACTCTGATCCGCTGGATTAGAATTGATAGGCACGGGTTAACAAAAAGGCTCGGACTTTTAGGCTCGGATTTTTATTTTAGGCACGGATTACACGGATTACACGGAGGCTTGCGCCCTTGTATTCTTTTAGAAAAAATCCGTGTAATCCGTGCCTAAATTTATTCCAGGGGGTAAATATTGTCCCTGTGCCTGAAAATAATAAAATAAGAATTTATGAAGAAATATCTATTTATTGCATTAGCGGCATTCTTGGCAGTAACTTCTGCCAGTGCCCAGATGCGCATCAGAATGGGCAAGAACAGCCCGATAGAGAAGTTGGGCAGGGCAGAGATAGCCATTGCCAATCTCTATGTCGACAGCGTCGACGAGAACAAGCTTGTCGAGGACGCCATTCGTGGCATGTTGGAGAAGCTCGACCCGCATTCCTCTTACACCACAGCCAAGGAGACACAGGCGATGAATGAGTCGCTCAACGGCTCTTTTGATGGCATCGGTGTGCAGTTTAACATGGTCGACGACTCTCTCCTTGTCATTCAGCCCGTTGTCAACGGACCTTCCGAGAAAGTGGGCATCATTGCCGGCGACCGCATCGTGGCTGTCAACGACACAGCCATCGCAGGCGTCAAGATGAGCAAGGAGGAAATCATGAAGCGCCTTCGCGGACCCAAGGGAACCATAGTCAACCTCACCGTTGTGCGCCGTGGCATCAAGGACAAACTTTCCTTCCGTGTCAAGCGCGACAAGATACCAGTCACCACGATGGATGCAGCCTATATGATTCGCCCCGGAATTGGATACATCCGTCTGGGCAGCTTCGGAATGACCAGTCACAAGGAGGTTTCTGTAGCTATGGACTCGCTCAAGAAGAAAGGCATGAAAGACCTCATCTTCGACCTTCAGGACAATGGTGGAGGCTATCTTCAGACGGCAGCCAAGATAGCCAACGAGTTCTTGGAGAAAGGCGACCTCATCGTCTACACCAATGGCCGCACAGCGCCTCGACAGGAGTTCCGTGCTGAGGCCAACGGACGCTGGCGCAAGGGCAAGCTCGTGGTTCTCACCAACGAGTTCTCGGCTTCGGCAGCCGAGATCGTGTCGGGAGCCATACAAGACCAGGACCGAGGCGTTGTCGTCGGCCGTCGCACTTTTGGCAAGGGATTGGTGCAGCGTCCTCTTACCTTTGAGGATGGAAGCGAGATTCGTCTCACCATAGCCCATTACTATACGCCGAGCGGCCGATGCATCCAGAAGCCTTACAAGAAGGGCGAGCGCGAGGATTATGCCATGGATCTCGACAACCGCTACAAGCACGGCGAGTTCACCAACCAGGACAGCATCCATCTGTCCGACTCTCTGAAGTATTACACCCTGCGCAAGCATCGTGTGGTTTATGGCGGCGGAGGCATCATGCCCGATTATTTCGTGCCGCTCGATACGACCAAGTACACCAAGATGCACCGCTTGCTTACAGCCAAGAGCATCGTCATCAACCACAGCCTGAAGTTCATCGACGCCCATCGCCAAGAGCTGAAGAGCCAGTACAAGGATTTTGGTAAGTTCCTGGAAAGCTATGAGGTTCCTCAGAGCCTTGTAGAGGAAATCATCGCCGATGGCAAGAAAGAGAAAATAGAGCCCCGTGACGCCGCTGAATTGGCTCAGACGAGGAAATACCTGTCCATACAGCTCAAAGCCCTTGTAGCGCGAGATATTTGGGATATGAGCCAGTATTTCCAAGTTTGGAACGAAACCAACGAGATTGTGATGCGTGCCGTGCAGTTGCTTACGCATGGCAAATAGCAGATATGAAATCGGCTCTTTCTTCACAAAAGATGAGGAAAGAGCCGATTTTTTTATGGGGTGTTTATTGGATAGTTCAGTTATTAACCTTTTCCGTGCATCTTATCCCATTTCAGATAGATGCCAGCCAGGATGGTGCCCGAAATACTGTGCCATGCACAGCTGATGGCGCAGGGCAGGACGGCAAGTGGCTGGGCAGCAAAGAAGTTTCCGGCCAGGACGGTGGCAAGACCGGCGTTCTGCATTCCCACCTCGATGCTGATAGTGCGCTTCTTGGCTGTGTTGAAGCCAGCCAGCTTACCTGCCAGCCAGCCGAGGCAATAGCCCAGGGTGTTGTGGCAGAAGACAACGGCAAAGGTCCAGAGGAAGAGCATCATGCCACGTGCCACGAGGTCGTCGTGAACGGTGGAGATAACGCCGCCCACGATAAACGCCAGACAGGTGACGCTGATGCCTGGCATCAGGCTCTGAATGGTGGGGAAGCACTCCCTCTTGCCGTAAATATAGTTGAGAGTGCAGCCGATGGCTACAGGGATGATGGTGACGAGCAGAATGCCCTGAAACATGCCGATGGCGTCGATATGGATGATTTCGCCGGCTGTAATCTTCATCAGCAGCGGTGTCATGACAGGGGCGAGGATGGTGGAGGCACAGGTCATTCCCACCGAGAAAGCCACGTCTCCATGGCAGAGGTAGCTCATGATGTTGCTCGACACACCGCCTGGACAACAGCCCACGAGCAGAATGCCGAGGGCAAGGGCAGGGTCGAGGTGCCATACGTGGACAAGGAGATAGGCCACGCCCGGCATGATGATGAACTGGGCGCAGGCACCGATGAAGACATCAAGGGGGCGTTGCGCCAAAATCTTGAAATCGTTGGTGGTGAGAGTCAGTCCCATGGTGAGCATGATGATGCCGAGAATGACGGTCTGGGTGGTTCCGCGTACCCAGTCGAAGGTATGGGGAAAGAAGAATGTAAACACAGCCACTCCTATCACGAAGATGGAGGTGTAATTGGCCAGCACACGGCTGAGCGCCTGAAATAAATGTAACATAACCTATATATTTTTAGAATGTTTGTCGCCCTCTTATATACGTTCTGTTCGGAATGTGGGTGCAAAAGTAGTGATTATATTTGTTGTAAGCAAAGGTTTTTGTCGTTTTTTTCGTGAATTCCTTTTTATTTCTGATACAATTGTGTAACTTTGCACAAAATATAAGATATTACGGAATGAACGAAGATTTTGACATAAGAAATGAGTCGGTTTCGCCTGCCGAGAAGGAATTCGAGAAGGCGCTGCGACCCTTGAAGTTCTCTGACTTCAGCGGACAGACGGGCGTGGTGGACAACCTGCAGGTGTTTGTCGAGGCTGCCAAGTATCGTGGCGAACCGCTCGACCATACGCTGCTACACGGTCCACCAGGACTGGGCAAGACGACGCTGAGCAACATCATCGCCAATGAGCTGGGCGTGGGACTGAAGATTACATCGGGCCCTGTGCTCGACAAGCCGGGCGATCTGGCAGGCATTCTTACCTCGCTGGAACCCAACGACGTGCTCTTCATCGACGAGATTCACCGTCTGTCGCCCGTAGTGGAGGAATATCTTTATTCGGCCATGGAGGACTATCGCATCGACATCATGATCGACAAGGGTCCGTCGGCGCGCAGCATTCAGATAGACCTCAATCCCTTCACCCTCGTAGGAGCCACCACCCGCAGCGGTTCGCTCACAGCGCCTCTGCGTGCCCGTTTCGGCATCAACCTGCACTTGGAGTACTACAATCCGCCTACGTTGCAGAAGATCGTGAAGCGCAGCGCCATGCTCCTGAAAGTGCCTATCGAGGAAGAGGCTGCGGCTGAGATTTCGCGCCGCTCACGCGGTACGCCCCGTATTGCCAACTCGCTGCTGCGCCGTGTGCGCGACTTTGCCCAGGTGAAGGGCAACGGCACTATCACCTACGACATTGCCGAGTTTTCGCTCCGTGCGCTCAACATCGACCAGTATGGTCTGGACGAGATAGACAATAAGATTCTCACCACCATCATCGACAAGTTTCATGGCGGTCCGGTGGGCGTGGGAACGATTGCCACAGCCATCGGCGAGGATGCCGGAACCATCGAGGAGGTGTACGAGCCTTACCTCATCATGGAGGGATTCATCAAGCGAACCTCGCGCGGACGCATGGCCACGAAACTTGCCTACGACCATCTGGGACGCAATCCCTATGGCAGCAACATCATGCAGGGAGACTTGTTTGAGTGAAGAACGAAGAGTGAAGAGTGAAGAATTCAATAGTTTGAAGCTTCAATCTTCGTTTCACACAATATAATTTAGATTCTAAAAAAGAAGGACAAGAGAATTCTTCACTCTTCGTTCTTCACTCTTCACTTAAAACATGAGAGTCGGGATTTTTACAGGGACATTCGATCCCTTTACCATAGGACATCAGAACATTGCGGAGCGTGCTCTGCCGATGTTCGACAAACTGGTGATAGCCGTGGCGATGGGCAAGTTGAAACACGCCAAGGAAGACATCGACAAGCGCGTGGAGGACATCAGAAACGTGTTTGCCAAGGAATGCGCCACCAGGGTGGATAATGACGATGAAACCAAGGGATTTCGGCTGGAAGTCGTAGCCTACGACGACCTTACCATCGACCTGGCGCATCGTCTTGGAGCCAAGTTTCTGGTGAGAGGCGTAAGAAGCGCCAAGGATTTCGAGTACGAGCGTGAGCAGGCTGACATCAACAGGCAGTTGGGCGGCGTGGAGACCGTTCTCCTCTTTGCCGACCCACGCTACAGCAGCATCAGCTCCACACTGGTGCGCGAACTGAGATTCTTCGGCAGGGACGTAGAGGAGTTTCTGCCCAAAAAGTGAAGAGTGAAGAATTCAAGAGCTTAAAAAGATAATAAAAAAATATAGTATATAAATGGAGAATAGGAACGAAAAGGTGTTGTCTTAACTCCTTTAACTCCTTAACTCCTTAACTACATAAGAAGTATGATAACATATAGTGTAGAAGGCGTGAAAATGCCTAAAATCAAGAAGCGCGAAACCAGCGCATGGATTCGCAAAGTGGCTGCTTCACACGGACGCAAAGTGGGTGAGGTGGGCTACATGTTTGTAGACGACGAGAAGATTCTCGAGGTCAACAACGAGTATCTGGGTCATGACTATTACACCGATGTCATCACTTTCGACTACGATGAGGGCGATGTCATCAACGGCGATATTGTCATCTCGCTCGATACCGTGCGTACCAATGCCGAGCAGTTCGACAAGACCTACGACGACGAGTTGCATCGTGTCATCATCCACGGCATCCTGCACCTGTGCGGCATCAACGACAAGGGCCCGGGCGAGCGCGAGATTATGGAGGAGAACGAGAATAATGCTCTCGCCATGCTCGAAGGTGCTTCGATATTGAAGTAGTAAAATACGTCTTTTGTGTGGAATTGGCAGGAAAGTAATCATGCAGCATTCTCTGTACTGCTATGTGCTCTCCAGCCAATCCTGACACTTAAAAATCACCCCATCATTTACCCCTTTTCGACTAACCGACTTTTCATTATCTTCCACTTAAATCGAAAGACGGTTTTTCTGTAAACAGCTTGTTTATAGAAGGTTGCAGTTTTGCATTATGTACATAAATCCACTATTTTACTAAGTGAAATAGTTTTTATTTGATTTTTTGGCTATCTTTGCAAATGATTAGCTGCATCTCAGCAAATGATTAGCTGCATTCGGCAAAAATAATAACAATATAACCTATGAAACATTTAGCATTATCCTGCGTGTTGTCATTGACAACCGTTTTCTCAGTTCAGGCGCAGCAGATGCCCGTCTATTTGGACGACACCAAGCCCGTAGAGCAACGCATCGAGGACGCCCTCTCCCGCATGACCTTGCAGGAGAAAATAAGAGTTATTCACGCTCAGAGCAAGTTTTCATCGGCAGGAGTTCCACGATTGGGATTTCCTGACTTCTGGACCGACGATGGTCCACACGGTGTGCGCCCCGATGTGCTGTGGGACGAATGGGACCAGGCAGGACAGACCAACGACTCGTGTGTGGCTTTCCCTGCCCTTACCTGTCTTGCAGCCTCCTGGAACCCTCAGATGAGCCGTATTTACGGCGAGGCGTTGGGCGAGGAGGCACTCTATCGTGGCAAGGACATGATCTTAGGCCCCGGCGTCAACATCTACCGCACTCCCCTCAACGGACGTAACTTCGAGTACATGGGCGAAGACCCTTATCTCGCCTCTGTCATGGTAGTGCCCTACGTACAGGGACTGCAGTCGAAGGGCGTGTCGGCATGCGTGAAGCACTATTGTCTGAACAACGACGAGGAATATCGCCATCAGGTGAACGTGAAGGTGAGCGACCGTGCCCTGCACGAAATCTATCTTCCTGCCTTCAAGACTGCCGTTGAGCAAGGCAAGGCATGGGCCATCATGGGCGCGTACAACCTGTATCGCAACGAGCACAACTGCCACAACCAGTACACCCTGAACAAGATTCTGAAGAACGACTGGCAGTTCGACGGAGTGGTGGTGAGCGACTGGGGTGGAGCCCACGATACCGACCAGGCTGTGAGAAACGGACTCGACATGGAGTTCGGCTCTTGGACCAACGGATTGAGCTGGGGCGCTTCCAACGCCTATGAGAGCTATTACCTCGCCCGTCCCTATCTGAAGGCCATACAGGAAGGCAAATACACCACACGTGAGCTCGACGAGAAGGTGCGCCGCGTGCTGCGACTCTTCTATCGCACCACGATGAACCGCCATCGTCCTCACGGCTTCCTCTGTTCCGACGGACATTATACCACAGCCCGACAGATAGCCGAGGAAGGCATCGTGCTGTTGCAGAACCGCAACCGCGTGCTGCCCATCAACACGCAGAAGGTGCGCCGTGTGCTCGTGGTGGGCGAGAATGCCATCAAGATGATGACCGTGGGCGGAGGCAGCTCCTCGCTCAAGGTACAGCGGGAGATTTCGCCTCTGCAGGGCCTGCAGGCACGACTGGCCAAAGACGGCGTGGAGGTTGACTTTGCCCGAGGCTATGTGGGCGATGTGACGGGCGCTTACAACGGCGTCACCACAGGTCAGAACCTGGAAGACAAGCGCAGCGAGGCAGAACTCATCGCTGAGGCTGTAGAGAAGGCGAAAACGGCCGATTGTGTCATCCTCTTCGGCGGACTCAACAAGAGCGACTATCAGGACTGCGAGGGCCACGACCGACAGCAGTACGAGTTGCCCTATGCGCAGGACAAGCTCATCACAGCCCTGGCTGCCGCCAACAAGAATTTCGTCTATGTCAACATCTCGGGCAATGCTGTGGCCATGCCTTGGCGCGACAAGGTTCCCGCCATCGTGCAGGGCTGGTATTTAGGCTCCGAGGCTGGCGAGGCTTTGGCTTCTGTCCTCACGGGCGACGCCAATCCTTCAGGCAAGCTTCCCTTCACCTGGGTGAAGTCTTTGCAGGATGTGGGCGCCCATGCCCTCAACACCTATCCCGGAACTTGGCGAAAGGAGGGTGGATCCAAGACCGAGGGCAACATCATCGACGAGGAATACAAGGAAGGCATCTATGTGGGCTATCGCTGGGCCGACCGCGAGAAACAGCGCCCTGTGTTCGCCTTCGGACACGGCTTGAGCTACACCCAGTTCGCCATCAGCAACCTGCGTGCCGACAAGTCTTCGATGACAGCAGCCGACTCCATCACTTTCACCGTACAGGTTAAGAACATCGGTCAGCGTGCCGGATCAGAGACCGTACAGCTTTATGTGCACGACGCCAAGGCTTCTGTCGACCGTCCGCTCAAGGAGCTGAAAGGTTTCAGCAAGGTGAGTCTGCAGCCTGGCGAGAGCAAGGATGTCAGCATCACCCTCGGCAAGGATGCCCTCAGCTTCTACGACGAGGCTTCTGCTACATGGAAGGCAGAGCCAGGACAGTTTGAGGCCTGGGTAGGCAATGCCTCCGACAATCTGAAGTTGCGTAAATCTTTCCAACTGAAATAACCCCCAAGTAATAAGATATCAGCATGAAAAAGAATCTGTTATTAGCATCATTCATCCTGTTGGGGACTTTGCTGTCTCCTTCAGCCTTTGCCGCACGCAAGAAACTGCCGCCCATGAACGAGTACGTCGGCCAGCTCATGTCGCGCATGACGCTTCAGGAGAAGATCGGCCAGCTCAATCTCATGGTGGCTGGCGACATCACCACGGGCAGCACTATGGACACTCAGGTGGCGGGCGACATCGCTGCCGGCAAGATGGGAGGCGTGTTCAACATCAAGGGCTTCGACAAGATCAAAGCCCTGCAGAACGTCGCCATCCGCAAGAGCCGACTCGGTATTCCGCTCCTCGTGGGCATGGACGTCATACACGGCTACGAAACCATCTTCCCCATACCGCTCGCCCTCTCCTGCTCTTGGGATGAGGAAGCCCTGAGACAGGTGGGCGCTGTGTCGGCACGTGAGGCAAGCGCCGACGGCATCAACTGGACCTTCTCGCCTATGGTCGACGTGGCTCTCGATGCCCGCTGGGGACGCATCAGCGAAGGCTTCGGCGAGGACCCATACCTCAGTGGCGTCTTGGGAGCAGCCATGACTCGCGGCTATCAGCAGGCTGACATGAGCCGTGAGACCATTGTCCCCAAAGACCACATCATGGCTTGTCTCAAGCATTTCGCCCTCTATGGAGCCGTTGAGGCAGGCAAGGAGTACAACACTACCGACATGAGCAAGATACGCATGTACAACCAGTTTCTGCCTCCCTATAAGGCTGTGGTCGATGCTGGTGTGGGAAGCGTCATGTCATCGTTCAACCTCATCGACTATGTGCCTGCCACGGCAAGCCACTGGATGATGACCGACGTGCTGCGTAAGCAATGGAACTTTCAGGGCTTCGTAGTGACCGACTATGGCTCTATCGGCGAGATTCTGCAGCACGGCACAGCCCGCGACCTCAAGGAAGCCTCCGAGCAGTCGCTCCTGGCCGGAACCGATATGGACATGTGCTCGCAGGGCTTCGTGAGATTCCTGGAACAGAGTGTCAGGGAAGGCAAGGTGAGCGAGGCTGATATCGACATCGCCTGTCGCCGCATCTTGGAGGCCAAATACAAGCTGGGACTCTTCGAGGATCCTTACCGCTACTGCGACAGCAAGCGACAGAAAACCGACATCTTTACCGCTGCCCATCGTCAGACCGCACGCGATATTGCCGCTGAAACCTTCGTCCTGCTCAAGAACGACCGTCAGCTGCTGCCCCTCAGCAAGCAGGGCAAGATAGCCCTCATCGGTCCCCTTGCCGACACGCGCAGCAACATGAGCGGAACCTGGAGCGTGGCTGCCACCCCCGACCGCTATTCCTCTCTGCGTGAGAGCATGGAGAAAGCCCTCGATGGCAAGGCGACGCTGCTCTATGCACAGGGCTGCAACGTGGTGTACGACGAACAGGAGCAGAAGGACGGCGAGTTGGGCAAGACCATTGCCCGAGGCGACGATGCGCAGATGGAGGCAGAAGCCCTTGAGGTTGCACGCCAGGCTGACGTCATCGTGTGCGCCATGGGCGAGACTGCCGATATGAGTGGCGAATGTGCCAGCCGCACCGACCTTCGCATGCCCGATGCCCAGCGTCATCTGCTCGCTCAGCTTGCCAGGACGGGAAAGCCCATCGTGCTGCTCAACTTCTCGGGTCGTCCCACTGTCCTCACTTGGGAACAGGAGCATCTGCCTGCCATCATGAACGTGTGGTTTGGCGGTTCTGAGGCTGCCGATGCCATCTGCGACGTCATCTTCGGCGACAAGGTGCCTTGTGGTAAGCTCACCGCCTCTATGCCCAAGACAACAGGACAGGAGCCTCTCTACTACAATCATCAGAACACTGGCCGTCCCGTGCCCGACGACAATCCCCGTTTTGCCAAGTTTGCCAGCAACTATCTCGACGTGCGCAACGGTGCTCTCTATCCCTTCGGCTACGGCTTGAGCTACACCACCTTCGAGTATGGACCGCTGCAGATCAGTGCTGACCATACCGCCACTATCCGTGTCACCAATACTGGCAGCCGCGCTGCCGACGAGATTGTGCAGCTCTACATCCGCGACAAGGTGGCAAGCATTTCCCGTCCTGTGAAGGAGCTGAAGGCATTCCGTCGCATCCATCTTGCTGCTGGCGAGAGTCAGGATGTCAGCTTCCAGATAACTCCCGACATGCTGAAGTTCTATAATGCCGACCTGCAGTATGTTCTCGAACCCGGTGAGTTTGACATTATGGTGGGGCCCAACAGCCGTGACACCAAGAACGGAACAATC
This sequence comes from Clostridia bacterium, assembly GCA_963587495.1. GTDB lineage: Bacteria > Bacteroidota > Bacteroidia > Bacteroidales > Bacteroidaceae > Prevotella. The sequence goes on from CAVACC010000050.1 coordinate 21,534, forward strand.
AGTGTGAAGTAAAGTCTTTCTGCCCCCTAAGAGCTTCCTTTTGGGTCATAATAGACGACCGGCGCCGGTCGTCTATTGTGACCTCCCTTGGTCGTAATAGATGCCCCCTGCGGGGCTCTTATAGCACTTTCAAATTGCCGAGTGCAGCTTTTCTTCTGCATTTCTTCTGCATTTCTTCTGCAAAGATAATACATTTTTCGGCTGTTTGTTCAAAAACGGGATGACTTGTTAAGCAAAACTGCTCAAGAAAGGCAAGAAGCAGCGATGTAAGTTGTTGTGTATGTGTAAATTACATAAACATCAATTTTTAGCATCCTATTTAGTTTTTATGAACAATGCGAAAAGTAGAATAGTCATTTAGTCATTAAGTCATTAGTCATTAAGGAACTTTGAGAATAGTCAAAA
>CAVACC010000051.1:0-21845 GCA_963587495.1 Clostridia bacterium
AGAAATAAATGAAGTGAAGAGTGAAGAACGAAGAGTGAAGAATTCGTTTGCTCTTTGTTCTTCCGAATCTTTGAAAGTATAATTCTAAAAAAGAAAGGAAACAACCATGAACGCTACACCAGAATCTTTAATTAAAGAGTATGCTGATCCTATAGAGCAGCAGGAGATAGACAAGTTTATTTGTGCCGAGATGGGACGCCAGATTCACCGATATATCAAAGGTATGTCGGGCACCAAACAGGCTATGATCAAGTTCGAGGAAAAACTGGCAAGTCTTTCTGTTCCTGAGAAGGAGAAGGCTATAGCCAAGTATATTGATCTGAATCGCAAAGCGTTGGACGGTCTGGACCTCAAGATGATTCTTGTGCGTTCGGTGGCCAATTATTGCGATACTTTCCAGTATATGCTCGATTTTGTCAACGACAAGCGAAAGATGGTGTTTTATTATCATCGCATCAAGGCAAAGTATATACAGTATCACGAGGTGATAGAGCAAGATGGTAAGTTCGGAATGAAAGACCACGAGGGCAATATGCTGCTTTCGCCCGTTTACGATTTCCTGCGTACCTGTTACATCTATAACGACGATCTGACAATCATGCCTGTCATAGCAGAGAAGAATGGGAAGATGGGACTCGTGATGCCCGATGGCAAGGATACGGTAGTAGCCGACTTCCTTTATGATGAGATTTGCCTTCGTGACGAATATCCATACTTCGAGGCAGTGAAGGATGGTGTTTCTGGATTGATTGACAAGGATGGAAACTTCTTGATAAAGTGAAGAGTGAAGAATTCTCTTGCTTTTCTTCAATAGGGTTTGAAGACGAGAGAAAAATCAGATAAAACTAAGTTGCTCATAGCAACGAAGTAAAAAGGGGCAATCAGTTGTTCATCCCAATCTGATTGCCCTTTCTCATTCAATATTACAAACTGAAGTTGAATCCTTCACTCTTCACTTAAATTAACCAAGGTATTTCATCAAGATTTTAATCTTGCCACTGTCGCGCAATTTGATGATGCTCTTCTCGCGTATCTGGCGTACACGCTCGCGAGTAAGATTGAATTCGCTTCCTATTTCCTCCAGGCCCTTCTCGTGGCATCCAATACCATAGCAGTAGCAGAGAATCTTGCGTTCACGCTCCTTGAGAACTGTGCTGAGAACACGCTGCAACTCCTGACTCATAGACTCGAAATCAACATGCTTGTCAGTTCGGCTGTCGTCGCCCGATGCCATAACGTCAACCATTGCATTGTCGTCATCATCACTTCCGAAAGGAGCATCAATACTCATGTGATGGTTGTCGGCCTTGATGGTCTGGTCTATTTTGGTTTCCTCCATCTTGGTAATCTGGCTCAACTCTGTTACCGATGGCTTGCGCTGGTGCTCCTGTTCGAACTTGCTGATTTCAGCCTGGATCTTGCTCAGAGCTCCAACTTGATTGAGGGGAAGGCGAACGATGCGGCTCTGCTCAGCGATAGCCTGCAGAATGCTCTGACGAATCCACCATACTGCGTAGGAGATAAACTTAAAACCACGAGTCTCATCAAACTTCTCTGCAGCCTTCACCAAACCGATATTACCCTCATCAATCAAGTCGGTAAGACCCAGACCCTGATGTTGGTATTGCTTGGCAACAGATACAACAAATCGAAGATTGGCTTTTACCAATTTCTCCTTGGCACGCTCTCCCTCACGGCCTCCCTTGCGTATTTTCTGGGCAAGTTCTATCTCTTCATCGATAGAGACCATAGGTTCACGACCAATCTCTACCAGGTATTTGTCGAGTGCTTCACTGGAGCGGTTGGTAATACTCTTGCTGATCTTAAGTTGTCTCATAAATCTTCTTTTTACCTTATGTTTTTGTTCTAATGATACGTAGGAAAATCGCTATTCCTTGAATTCGGGTTGCAAAGTTACAAAAAAAATACAATATAATTAACTTTTAAGGAGAAAAAATTCGCATAACCATGTGTTTTTTAGCTACTTTAAGAAAGATGTAGGTTCTATATTCCTGCTTTTTGTATGCTTAAAAGGTTGAAGAACGATATGTTGATGGCGCTTTTTAATGCATATTGTTTGTATATTCAAAGAAAATGTGTAACTTTGCAACCAATTGCTTAAAAGTCTTGAATCAAAGAATCATTATAAATAAATTAAAATAATTATGTTTGAGAATCAACCAAAAGGTCTTTGGACTTTAGCTTTGGCGAATACAGGTGAGCGTTTCGGTTACTATACCATGCTTGCTGTCTTCGCTTTGTTTTTGGGTGAGAACTTCGGTTTCGATGCTGGTACAGCATCTGAGATTTATACCTGGTTCCTCACTGCAGTGTATTTCTTGCCTCTCTTTGGTGGTATGGCTGCCGACAAGTGGGGTTACAACAAGATGGTGATCGTAGGTATCCTCATCATGTTCTTGGGTTATTTCTTCCTCTCTATCCCATTGGGTGGAGGAGCAGTAGCTGTCGCTGCTATGGGTGCAGCCCTGTTGCTTGTCAGTTTGGGTACAGGCTTCTTCAAGGGTAACCTGCAGGTAATGGTGGGCGACCTCTATAATGATCCTAAGTATGCCAGCCAGCGTGATTCAGGCTTCTCGCTCTTCTATATGGCTATCAATATTGGCGCTTTGTTTGCTCCAACAGCAGCAACAACCATTATGTCATGGGCTCAGAACGACTTGGGTTATTCTAAGGCCGACTCTTATCACTTTGCCTTTGCTGTGGCTTGCGTGTCTGTTATCGTTTCTATCCTGATTTATTTCTTGGGTAAGAAGACCTATCAGCAAGTATTGACAGCCGACAAGAAGAAGGAGGGTAACAAGGATGAGGCTGTTGAGGAGATGAGCCCTGCCGAGACCAAGGAGCGCATCGTCTGCCTCTGCCTTGTGTTTGCAGTGGTTATTTTCTTCTGGATGGCTTTCCATCAGAATGGTCTTACCTTGACATGGTTTGCCGACGAGTTTACAGCGCGTGAGGCTACTGGTGCTACTGGTATGATGTTTAATGTGCTGAATTTGGTATGGTGCATTCTCATGGTATTCGGTATCTGTGGTTTGCTGACTGCTCCTAAAGATGCAACAGGCAAGAGCAAACTGGTGAATCTCGCCTTGATAGTTGTTCCTGCAGTCATTTTGGTTTATACCTATTTTACAAGCGGTGACGAGACTGTGGCTATTGATGCTCCTATCTTCCAGCAATTCAACCCATGTTTTGTTGTGGCTCTTACTCCTGTAAGTATTGCCCTCTTCGGTTGGTTGGGTCGCAATGGCAAGGAACCCAAGGCTCCTGTTAAGATAGGTTTGGGTATGCTTGTCGCAGCTGGTGCTTATCTGTTGATGACGATGTCGAGCATTGGTCTTCCTGCTACCGATCATCCTAACCATGTGGCAAATGTAACACCTAACTTGCTTGTCAGCACCTATCTCATCTTGACTTTCGCCGAGTTGTTGCTTTCACCTATCGGTATTTCCTTTGTTTCCAAGGTAGCACCTCCAAAGTACAAGGGTATGATTATGGGTGGCTGGTTTGTGGCCACAGCTCTTGGTAACAAGTTGGTTTCTATCCCTGGTCATATGTGGGATATGCCATTGCCTGTAGTTTGGGGTACCTTGATGGTTATCTGCTTGCTCGCAGCTCTCTTCATCTTCTCAATCATCAAGAAGTTGAATCGCGTGAGCTAATATAGCTAATTTTTTCTCATGAAGACTGGTAAGTGCAAAAGCATAAGTATGAATACGTTGCTTTTGCACTTATGTTTTTAGATTCATAGAATCATAACTAAAATAATAAGAATCATGTATGTGCTTTTAAAAGCTTTAGGATTTTTGATAGTTGCAATTACTGCAATAGTTGTAATCGTTAATTTTATACGCAATATCATTAGATTATTCAAAGACGCTACTGACTTTAGGGCAGTTATATGGAATCTTGTTGTTTCTTTGATAGGTATGATAGGAATTATATGGTGCCTATCTTTGGATTTTAACAAAGGGATACATACATTAGTAGAAAGTAAGGATGTAATATTATCATTATGTTCTGTTGGTTTTCCACCAGACATAGATGATGCAGACTTACTTTTGGGTATGTTTTTCTTGGTTTTGGTATATTGTATTTTTTATTTTAACCTTAAAACTAAATATATGCGCCAACGGCAAAAAATGTTGGAGTTAAAATTAGATAAATATGAAACGCTTAAAGATAAGCAGGCGGTCAAAACTTATGAGAGTATAAAAACAGAGCAAGAAAAAATAAAAAATTCTGCAATATATCAACTTGTTTTAAGTGAAATAAAGGACAATTCTTTTAGGTTATCAGAAGAACAATGGAAAGAAATCCATGGATTGCTCAATGAGGTATATGAAGGATTTGACAAAAATCTAAATAGTTTTTGTGAAGTTACCAATCAAGAACTTAAAATTTGTATGTTGCTAAAATTAGGTGTCTTGCCTGTTCATATTGCCAAGTTTACACATCGTACCAAGGAGGCAATATCTGCCTCAAGAAGGCGAATGTATGAGAAAACCTTCAAGAAAAAGGGAACACCTGCAGAATGGGATAATATTGTTCAATCTTTGTAAGTCATTGAAAACGAGCGGATGTACATTGATGTACATTCGCTCGTTTTGCATTTGTACACAATTTGTACACAATTTGTACACTCTATTTTTTTCTCTTTTCTTTTAATCCTTATAATTTTGCAAGCAAATTTTTGAGTTAATTATAAATATTGTGGTTTAATAAAAAATAAGTATGAAAAGAATTAAAGTATTTGTATTTTTTAGTGTTATTAATTTGTTTGTAATTTTATTTTCTTTATTACTTGGATCTTGTCAAGAAAAAACAATTGCTGAAGAAGTGAAGGTTTCTAATCAGTTTATGTCTTCATTGAAGCAAAGTATTCCTACATTGATGTCTTCAAAAATAGTAGTTGATATTTCTGAAAAACGAAAGAAAAGTTTATCTTTAGTAGGTGATAAAAAAGAACTTAAGGTTGTTTATATTGATTTTCCTAATGATACTCCTGAGTACTACAGAAAGGACGTGAAGGAGTTGAATACTTTGGACGATATGTTGCGTTTGTCTCATCATACAGCAGCGGAGTTTACTTTAGAAAAGAATGAAAATGTTAGAGATTCAATTTATTTGTCAGAAACAGTTGCTAAAGAACAATTGTATCCTCTTGTTGAAAAGAGTAAAATATATCTTTTATCTAAAGGATTTTCGGAAAAGGATATAGAGGATATGTTGAAGGAAAACAATGCTGATGAAACAGAGTTGGTTAGTTTCGTTTTAGCTCTAACAGAAAAGGAAAATAAGGAGAACTCTCAAATGGAAATAATGAGTTCTTTTTTGAATAATCCTTTGCCTTTTGTAACATCAGCTAAGGCTTATCCTAGTGTAGATTGGTATAAGGCGGGAAATTGTGCAATTAAAGCACTTGGCGTTGATATCTTTTATGGTTTGAGTCAATCAAATTTAAAGACATGGTCTGTTGCAATGATGAAACGTGCTTTTAAAACTGTAGCAAAGAAAGTTATAGGTCCGATTGGTGTAATTATTTGTATAGGTGAATTCTCGCATTGTTATTTTATGTAAATTTGAAATTATGTTTGGATATTTTATAGGACTGATAGGTTTCCTTTGTGTAGCCATAGTCATTATATTTTCAGTAGTTCGTTCGGCAAAAGTGTTGATTGCAACTTATCGAGAACAGAGTGATTATAGGGTGATACTATGGAATACCTTGGTAATATTGATAGGAGTCATAGGACTTAGTTGCTATTTCGTTTTTGGCATATTGACCTACTTAAAAATGTAATAGCACAGGTTATATCATTCTCTTTTTGGGGAAGTTGTTGCTACATATTCGTTGTTTTTGTTTGAGTATAGAATTTCTAAGCAATAATTATTTATGGTAGCATTGATTATAACGAGTGATAACTTCTTTAAGTACAATAACTTCCGTACATGCGAAACTTCAATTTGTAAGTAAAAAGAGGGTGTGTCATAAGCTTCTTAGGATATAGATAAGGCACGGATTACACGGATTACACGGATTTATAGTGCTAATATAAGTAAAGCGATTATCATCTCTCTTAAAAAAATCCGTGTAATCCGTGTAATCCGTGCCTTAAAACTGTAAAGGACTGACTTTATGACACACCCTCTTTTTGCTTATATTATATTTATTATGTGTTATTTCTTCAGCCATTTGTCCAACCAGCCGAAGAAGGTACGTTGCCATAGAATTCCGTTCTGTGGTTTCAATACCCAATGATTCTCGTCTGGGAAGATGAGCAGCTCGGCAGGAATGCCACGCAAACGGGCCGCATTGAAGGCTCCCATGCCTTGGTTTGCATTGATGCGATAGTCTTTCTCGCCATGGATGCAGAGGATAGGAGTGTCCCACTTGTCTACAAACTTGTGAGGGCTGTTCTCGTATGTCTTCTTGGCGTTGGCTGTCTGGTCTTTGTTCCAGTAAGCATCATCGTACTCCCAGTTGGAGAACCAAACCTCCTCGGTATCTGTATACATGCTTTCGAGGTTGAAAGCTCCATCGTGAGCAAGGAAAGCCTTAAAGCGCTTGTCGTGATGACCAGCCAGATAATATACAGAGAAACCTCCGAAGCTGGCACCTACACAGCCCAGGCGGTCTTTGTCTACATAAGGTAGGTTGGCTGTGGCATCGTCGATGGCAGAAAGATAGTCGTTCATGCACTGGCCTGTCCAGTCGCCTGATACTTTCTCGTTCCATTCGCTTCCGAAACCAGGCAGACCGCGGCGGTTGGGTAATACTACGACATAGCCATTGGCTGCCATGATCTGGATGTTCCAACGATAGCTCCAGAACTGGCTGACAGGACTCTGAGGCCCGCCTTCGCAGAAGAGGAGGGTAGGATACTTTTTGCTGGCATCAAAGTTGGCAGGCAACATGATCCATACCAACATCTGTTTGCCATCGGTTGTCTTCACCCAGCGTTGCTCGCACTTGCCTAAGTTCAACTGGTTCAGGATGTGGTCGTTCTCACGTGTTATCTGTTCCACCTTGGTGGTCTTTGCGTTCTTGCCAGGTGTCACCATATAGATGTCGGTAGGATGGCTCATGCTTGCACGTGTGGCGAGTATCTTGTTGCCGTTGTTGGCAAGCGAAACACTTCCATAGTCAGCCCAGTCGTTGGTGATTTGTTTTACCTCACCCTTGAAGTTGGTCTGGTAAAGATTCAATGTTCCGTGCCATACACCTATAAAGGTAAGACTCTTGTTGTCCTTGTTCCATGTGAATCCCTCTACATTTGAGTCGAACTTCTCGGTCACATAATTCTTCTTGCCGGTGGCGAGGTCGTATATGCAGAGTCGGTTGCGGTCGCTCTCGTATCCGTCTCGTGCCATGCTTTGCCATGCTATATACTTTCCATCGGCAGAGAACTGAGGATTGGTGTCATAGCCAGGATTGTTCTTCAAGTTTTCCGGAGCATTGACAGCCTGGTGCTTCATGCTCTTGGTAGCATCTACCTTAGGCTCCACGTAGCCGGCTTCCTTGCAAAGGTTCTTCGTCTCGCGCGTACCTATATTATATAGATAGATATCAGAGTCGGTAGAGATAGCATACTGCAATCCCTCCTTCTTGCGACAAGTATAGGCAATGGTCTTAGAGTCTGGGCTCCAAGCCAGCTGCTCGATACCACCAAATGGTGCCATAGGGCACTCGTAAGGTTCGCCCTTCAGGATGTCTTCTCCCTCATTGACAGTTCCGTCTTCAGCCACCTCAGCTACAAAAGGATGAAGGATGCTCTCCACGTAGTGGTCCCAGTGGCGATAGTTCATGTCGGTAACGAGTCGGCCTGTAGCCAAAGGAAGGTCGGATGGATTTTCCTTAATGGTGCCGTGGTAGGGCAGTTCCTTGATGAGGATAACCTTCTTGCCGTCTGGCGAGAAACGGAATCCCTCGATACCTGCCTTGTCATGGGTGAGCTGTTTGCGGTCGGTTCCGTCAGGGTTCATGCTCCAGAGCTGTCCGTCGCGGATAAAGGCGATTTTCTTTCCGTCAGCAATCCATGCGGCATCGCTCTCGCTCTTGGCATCAGTGGTGAGGGCCTTCTGGTTCTTTCCATTGGCGTCCATGATGAAGAGCATCTGGTGTCCCTTGTTCTCCTTGACGCTGTAGTAACCTACTTGGTACACGATTTGCTTGCCGTTGGGCGAAGCCTCGGCACCACCAATTCGCCCCATGGCCCATAGAGCCTCAGGCGTCATCAGGTGGTTCTCCACCTTGATGTTGTTCTTCTCAATCATTGTTTGTGCATTAGCCATAGTGCCACTCATCGTAAGTGCGGCAGCGGCTAAGATCATTGTTTTAATCATGTTTTTTTTATGTTGTTGTTTGATTTATCCCATATATGGTAATCATAGTGCAAAAATAATGATAATTTTCCAAAGCAGCAAGAAAGTTGTGCAAAATGTCCCCTTGGGCGGCATTTTATCGAATGATGAGGGGCGAATGTTATATTTGCGGAGAAAAAGTAACAAACTTAGGATAAAATTTGTTTTATTCCTTAATAAATTGTATCTTTGCCTTCGTATAATCTATGTTCTAAAGTTTAGAACATAAGTTCGATAGTTTAGGACACAAGTTCTAAAGTTTAGAACTTAAGTTCGATAGTTTAGAACATAACTTTATAGCGTGTTCAGAAACAATTTTAACCCATTATAATAACAAATATCAATAGAAAGGAACAAAAATATGGCTAAGTACAAGTTGCAAGAGATGCCGGACGTGCATCATGATGGTAAGCGAAGGGTGTATCCCAAGATGATGATCAACCGAACCCTGTCGCGCAAGGAGTTTGTCGAGATGATGCATAGTTATCATCGGGGCACGTCGCCCAGTATGGTAGAGGCTGTGCTGATAGATGTCGAGGACATGCTGGTGCGGATGCTTTCCATGGGATATAATGTCAATCTGGGCAATATGGGTCATTATTCGCTCTCGTTAGAGTTTAAGGACGACAAGCCTACCGAGATGCGAGACGAGGACGACAAGATGACTTATCGAAGGGTGGGCGTGAAGAGTGTCAACTATAAGGCTGCGCCCGAGTTTGTCAAGGAAGTGATGCTGGAGACCGACCGCAATTTAGAGCGGGACATGGGTGGTGTGAAACGAGTGTTGAAAAGCAATTACACCCGTGAAGAGCGCATTGCCCGAGCCTTGCAAGTGATAGAGAAGAATGGCTTTATCAGCCTTGACGACTATGCCCAGCTCAACAATATGAGTCGTACGGTGGCCTCCTCCGACCTGAAGCAGATTACCGACGACCCTCAGTCGCCCATCTGCTCGCATGGTCTCCACAGCCACAAGGTGTGGGTGAAGAGAGAGGCGTAAACGGGAGTTACTGATTGTTAGTTACTTCTTCGCACACCACCATCTCTGTACCTCTGTAGATGACGACAATCTTGTGAAGTTGGGTAGTCTTCACGGCGGAAGTGACCACTTCGCTTTGAGCGTAGCGGTTCACTTGAATCTTGGCTTCATTGAAAAGCTGTTGGATGTGTGCGTCTGTATCTTTTGACTTAGCGTACTTGAGTTCCACTATATAAGAATGGGTCATGTCGCTATAGATGTCGAGTAGCGGACATAGGAAGATGTCAGCATATCCTTCCTGAGTATCTTTTTCGGAGATAGGACGATAGTACTGATTTTGGCAAGTCATGGCAAGCGTGAAGCCGTGCACAAAATACTCCCCCTTCTGATGGTCTCGTTGGGAGGCGTATTTATGCAAGCTGTCGGCAATGTACTGGAAGTATGCCTTCCATTCTCCACGATAAGCAAGACGGCTTGCCAACTCATTCTTTTCGTAGCTGTCGAACGAGAGGTCATTTTCTTTGTAGGTATCGAGCAGATAAGTAAATAGCTGCTCGCGCACAACCTCGTTTGGAATTACAAATTTGGTCTTTCCTTCAAGTGTTCCGTCGATGGTGACCATTCCGAAGTAAAACAATAGGCTGACGAAATTGTCGGGGTTGCCAATCAGCTCAGCAGGAAATCCCGACTTGAGTTCGCCCGTGATGTAACCTTGCTGCACCAGTTGCTGGATGATGGAGGCATCGTGGGCAAACTCCTTGTCTCTGCGGATGAGCATGCGGAGCTTGTTGTAGTCGGTGCGGATGTTTTCGTCTATCATGTGGTCGGACACCTCACAGTCATTGTTCACATAATTGTCGATGAAGTAAAGCACCATGTTGGAGTTGTACATCGTCACTTTGCCGTACTTCTTGAGTGCAAAGCAATAGTTGTCGTACCATGGCTTCATGATGGTTATCAACTCATCGATGGTATGGTTGAACTCGTATTGGGTGGAGTAGTATTCGAGCATGGCACGCACTTCTTTCTCCGTGAATCCCGTCAGCTCATTGAACTGGGCACTCAGTGTGTAGTTGGTGCCAATGTTGAATCCACTGGTCAGGTCGTCTAATGTGACAGGGCTGACTCCTGTCACGAATACACGGGCGATGGTAGAATCCGTACCAGCCTTGATAGTGTCGAAGAAAGTACGCAAGTATCCCTCGCCATGAGTCTCTTTGCGATATTTGTCCAGACAATTGGGCTCGGCAAGAATCTTGTTGGTGAAATGGTCGTACTCGTCAATGAAGAGGAACACCTTGGCGTTGGTCTTCTCGCATTCACGGCACAGAAAGTTCAGTTGCTTGACCGCACCATCCAGCTGATTCATGCCTTCTTTGATGCCTTTTGGCAAATATTGCGCATATACATCGCAGAAAAAATTAAAGGCTATACGACAATGGTCGTCTAATCCCTTTTTATAGTCATTTAGTTCTGCATTTACTATCGCAAAGTTTAGCTTGATGACAAGATACTTGTTGTGCTCGGGTGTGGGGTGTTGACCAATGTAGAGATGTCCGAAGAGCTTGTCGAAGATGTCTGCTCGATTAATGTCGTAGTAATGCTCAAGCATGGAGAGAGTAAGGCTCTTGCCGAATCGGCGAGGGCGGTGGTAGAAGAAGAACTTGTTGGCTCTTTCAATTTTCTCCACGAATGGAGTCTTGTCGACATAATAGCAGTCATCCTCTATGACGGCTTTGAAGTTCATCATGCCGTAAGGGATGCGCTTAGGATATTTTCGAGTGCTCGTAGATTGATTCTCTACCATATTTTTACACCTTTTTTATATTGTTCTGCAAAAATAAGGATAATTTTCCGAAATAACAAGAAACTTCTTCAAAAGATAATGTGAACATTTTCCATGATTCACTTTTCTTTGTACTTTTGTGCAAAGATATTCAAGAATACTCCCAATAATTGCTTCTGTCTTTATATTTATAGAGGCTGCTCTTAGTCTGTTATTCTTGAAAAAGTGGGCTTGACGATAGTGTCTTTTATGACACCTGTCAAATCTACACCATAATGAATAAGAACCGTGCCCTTGCGAGGTCCTGGTTCGGCAACTTCTTTGCCCGAATGTCTAAACCACTCAGGAGTATCCAGATAATCCCCCTCTATTAAGTATCTCCACTTACCATGTCGAAGTGTGAATATTCTGTATTGTCTCCATTGGCTGTTGTACCAAGTATGTAGGTAACCAACCTCACATGTCCCATTACCGTCTAAATCTCCCTCGTTTACCAATTTGGGAGGTGCTTGAAAAATTCCATAAAGTTCGATTTTTGGTATATGTTTGTTTGAAGATACCATATAGTATTTGATGTTGTGGTAATCAAAAGAATCAAGCATTACTTCTTCCACATACAAAGTGTCTATTCCTTTGCCTGTGAAGTTTCCTACTATAGTGTCTTCTTCATCATGAGCATCTATTGTTTGGATAGAACGCCAATCTACCTGTTCTTTTAATACAGGTAGTGTGTCTTGATTAACTTTCTCCTTTGCGATTTTGGAAGGTTGCTTACCATTGCAAGCTACCAAGAATATTGGGAGAAAATAGAGCAAAAAAATATTTTTCATAAAGCTACATTCTTATACATTCTTTATTTAAACACATTTCGATAGACGATGTATTCCACACCTTTATAGTCCTCATCAATGTAAATGCTTTTCTGTTTGTAGTCAGATACCCATTGCTTTCCATTCCAAATGGCAATGTGTCCTAAAGGATGCTTCCATGTCATAGGGAAGACTACAATGTCACCTTTCTCAGGAACGTAATTCATATAATCTTCCACATAGTCGAAATCCGAGATATACAAATAGTACTTATACGCCCAAGCTGGTACAAGAATCATATCCTTGCCTCCAGCATTCAATGCTCCCAAAACGTGCCAAGCTGCCCTCCCATGACTTTCTTCAAGTGCATGGGAGTTAATGTACTCGCATGCTGGTTCGATATTGAGGCATGTGATTGAGTTCCAAATGAGGTTCAAGAGAATAGCTATTGCAAGGAAACTATATGCTATTCGCTTGATGATTTTTCGTGACTTCTTCATTTCAAAATATAGCTTTTGTCTCCAAACATTTCCATTCTGTTATATAGTCTTCCGCTACTCCAAGGATTAAAGAAAGTATAGGAACTTTGGTTATAAAGATGCTTACGTTCTTTATTCCTTTGTGGATAAAGATTATCCAAGTATGTTTTGATTGTATGCTCAGTAAATCCTTGCGTCAAAATATCATTTGCTACAGTAGCACATGTTCTAATATATCTATTTGTTGGATTAAGAGAATAATCAAGCCTATTCCCATTTGCCGCTAAACGTCTAAAACCTCTATTAATAGCACCAATATTAGCTTGGTCAAAAACAGTCATATCTATTTGTCCACTTTTACTATAAGGAAGCTTCTTGCGTATTCTTTGTACGTAAGCTGAGTCATTTTCAAAAGGAGTTTGTTTTGATAGAATATCAAAATGCCTAACATTTCCAAAAATAGGTTCTCCATTTATTCTTCTTGTATTACCTATAACATTTTTATCTTTACCATTATACCTTCCATACTCAAAATAATTAGCATGTCCAAATTCATCAAGAGTAATAATTGCACTATGACCTACAGGAAAAGTTATATCACCAAACATTTTCTTCATGATACCTTTATCACCTTCTACTCCACCTCTATAGTTTGGATAATGAAGGTAAATAGCTTTTTCTGTAGTAGGTCGATATGGAATAAGAAGCCGACTTTCTCTACCTGTTAGAGTTCTCCTTACTCCAATCTTTGCTGCGCTTTTTTTGATTGCAGCAAGTTTACCTCTCACAAAAGAATCATTAGAAGTAAAAGTATATGGTTTCCATCTGGTAATAGGACTATAACCACTTCTTAAATTATTAACTACAGGAGTTGTTGCAAGAGACATTCTTGTATTACCAGCATAATTACCTAAACCATTTGCATTTGTGCAGAAAGGATTACTATTATTCGTCCTATTCTGCTTTTTATTTATTTTTATCATGCTGCAAATATAAGGAATCTGTGATATTTACACAATTATTTCCTTAACATTTAAGGTTTAATAATATGTTCCTTAGTGTTACCAGTCTTACATCGTCAGTCTATTACTGCAATATACAGCACTGCATGAAGTCCAAGCTATTATGCTTGAATATACAAGCCTATTCTATAACACCTAATTCGTTTTCTATTACAGTCCTAATCGTTTGAAGATTCTTTTTATCATCGTCATCCAAAGAAAAACGAAAATAGCATTGTTGCATTTGAGGGTCAAGTATAAACAACATTTTACCAAAGGAGACAACCCCATTGCTATTGCTTGCCCGATATTTATGCGTTACTTGCCATCCAATAAATTGGCCATCCTTTGACGTATCCCGATTCTTGATGATAGAACGTGTTTCTTCTATTTCAGTTGTAAGTCTTCTCATTTCTTTTGCCGATTCTGCCCTTTCTTTTCTTTCTTGTTCCAAAAATGCCCCTTTGGGGTTACCGTGAAATCGGATAGTCCAATCGTTTTGTTCGTAATTGGACTTGGCTGATTCATAGGAATTACGTAAATCTATCAATTTTAAGGCAGCATCAACACAATCAGCATCTGTAATATAACTATAAAATGCACTATCAACCTCTGTAGTCACAGGGTCATAACTATTAGGATAATATAAATTATCACAGACAAGTTTACTAACTATCACCTGTGCATGTTCTATCCTCTTAGTATAATCTGCAAATGATGGAACTTCATCTTGCTTTTTTCCAGAATTATCATCTGAAGCACTTAGTAACTTATACAGAATAACTAAATTAACTAAAACACTCAGTCCCAATCCTAAGAGTAATATCTTTTGTTTCATAGCCGTCTATTATAAAAAAAGTATAACGCTACCTACTTAATTTTTATATTATAAAATTTCCAACTACTATCTGCAGGTTCTATTATAGAAAATGTTCTTGTATTTTGTGGCAAGGCTGGAAACACTAAAGCAAATACTAACTCTTCATCTTGAAAATGAAACTCTGTTTTCAAAGGCGCGACAGCGATATTTATCGCATCACGCATTTTTAATTTTTGCTTTTTTAGTGGAAGATAAATATATGTTCCAGAATTTATACTTACCCAACTTATATAGCCATTATTGGCTCTGTTATTAACTTTAAATTCAACACGTGTTTCTTGAGAAGATAGTGCAACCTTGGTTATTTGCACTGTACTCAAAGTTTCATAAGTTGGATTTTGTATAACTCTTGAATATTTGTCATAAGATATATAGTCAAAAGGATGAGTATATCTATACATACGCTGTTGTTCTTGGCGAATGTACTCTTTTTGTTCTTCAATATCTTTTCGAGCGACATTTAACATTGCTGCCGTAGTGGTCTTATACTCATATTCCGCAATATCTACAGCTCTTGAATAGTCACCATACGTTGCCTTGTCATCAATACGCTTTAAACTTTCGTCCTTCATGCTTTTCAACTTATTCAAAGCCTCAGAAGAAAGTTCATTTTTAGCAATTAATTCTCCATAATATTTTTCGATACCGCTTCTATAAGTTATAGCGGCATCATATTGAGCATTGGATTTCTCTACGTATTGCTGTAAAGCTCCTAAATTTCTTTGACCGAGTACTCGTCTTGGAACAACTTGGGCAACTACAACATACGCATACACACATAATAAAAAAAACAAAGACATTTTTTTCATGTTACATAAACTTCTAAGGTCAAACAGTCCTTGAGACCCTTGATAAAAACATGAAGCGTGGACCTGCAATGCCACACTCTAAGTCGGAGGTCGTAGGAATTACCTTTTATCAGAGGATATGGAAATAGCAGCCCACGCTATGCGTGAGAACCACTATGCAATCTCTCTGATAAGTCTTGAATTTCCTACGTTCCCGACTATGAGATAAGCATAACGCTTCTTATCATTTCTAATATGTCTGGAGATGGTTTTCACCAAATCCGCTTCAAAATTACAAAAAGTTTTTCAAGACACAATATTTTTCACAAAGAAATTACATGTTTTCGCTATAGATTTTGTAATATTGGACTAAAAGGATATTATTGCAAGGAAAATAACGCCTCAATTAAGGATAAGAAATAGTGCCTAAAAGTTGGTAATATTATTCGATCTGTATGGTTAAAATTACCCAATACGCCCTTTACCTTTCCGCTACGCGTCGGTGACCATTGGTTCAAGGCGTGCCAATCGTACAGTTCGAATTCATTAAGAAAAATCTTCTTTAACTTCAAGAAATGCTTGTTTCTGACCTTTTTTAACTGCTCCAGGTTGAGCGATGCGAGGTGTCAACGCGGAGCTACTTACCATCGAGAATGAAGGGTGATGAAGGGTGATGAAGGGTGGAATTGTGCCATTCACCCTCTGAAACCCCGATAAACACAGGGGATTCCAAGGGATAGATGAAGGATGAAAGGTTTTATGCTAGTAGATTGTAAAGTCTAAAAGTTGCATAAAACAGCATCCATTTTTGTTGATAATCAATGATGCAGTATATATATCTTACTCAACTTTTAGACTTTACAGACTACTAGTTTTTGTATAAAGCTATGAAAAGGTAAAAGCAGCTTAGAATGCTATGTATAAGTATTCTAAGCTGTTTTTTTATGATGTACTTGCTATTTCTTGACGATAGCCATGTCTTCTATATTGATAACTTCTTCTAATTCGATATGGTGAGAACCTTCAAGTTTGCTAGTTGATGTCAAAGCGGTGCTTGTAATGATCGATTTTATATTGTCAAGACAAGGCTGTTCGCTCTTTTCTTTGCATAGAAGTGTTTCGGTCATGTTGTTGAACTTCGTTATCGTTCCCATGTTTTTTTCTTCGATGTTTCCGCCAGCCAAAACTAACTTGTCTATGAGAAATGCAACAAGGCCGTTCTTGCTTGATATGGAGCATGGTGTTTTCTTGAGCTCCCACTCTGCTATGTTTCTTTTGCCAGGTTTCAATAATCCGCTTAATAATTTGGAAGTTACATTTGGAAAAAGCTTTTTGATGGTAGTCTCGGTACTCAACGGTGTGTCTACAGTCGATATTATTTTTCTGCTGATGACAATATTGGCAGATGTCTTTTTTATCGAGTATTCTACTACTCTGTTTGTCTTGAAGGCATCGTTTCCGTCATGGCGTTGGGTGGTTGTTTCATTTGTCTTAATCTTGATAGTCGCTTTTTGTGCATCATTTTGCTCTCCGAGATAGAAGATTTCTCCAATAGACAAGCTGTCTGATTGATTCTGGCTATCTCTGATAGTTTGGGCTGATACAGCTTGGGTAAGCAGCATCAGAAAAGATAAAATCATATACTTCATAATTTTTACACCTTTTTTATATTGTTCTGCAAAAATAAGGATAATTTTCCGAAATAGAATTCGAAAGAAATCCTATTAGTGAACGAGCCTCATCCTTCGAACTGAAGAATGAGGCTCGTTCTTGATTTATTCTGCCCCTTAAAGTGGAGCTTCAAGATTATATCTTGTCGAGTGCCTGCTTAATGTCGTCGAGAATATCCTCGACATCCTCGATGCCTACAGAGAGGCGGATGAGGTCGGGGGCAACTCCGGCTTCCTTCAACTGCTCGTCAGATAGCTGGCGATGGGTATGGCTGGCAGGATGAAGCACACAGGTGCGGGCATCTGCCACATGAGTAACGATGTTGATCATGTCGAGTGAGTCCATGAACTTGATGGCGGTCTCGCGGTCGCCCTTCAAGCCAAAGGCGATTACACCACAAGTGCCGTTGGGAAGATATTTTTGCGCCAGTTCGTGATAGGCGTCATCCTTCAGACCGCTGTAGTGAACCCAAGCCACACGCGAGTCGTTGTGCAGAAACTCTGCCACCTTTTGCGCATTTTCGCAGTGCTGGCGCATACGCAGATGAAGAGTCTGAAGTCCCAAGTTGAGGATGAAAGAGTTCATAGGAGCAGGTATGCTTCCGAGGTCGCGCATCAGCTGGGCAACGAGTTTGGTGGTATAGCCCATCTTGCCGAAGGCCTTTACGTAGGTCAGACCATGATAGCTGTCATCGGGGGTACAGAGACCAGGGAACTTTTCGGCATGAGCCATCCAGTCGAAGTTGCCACTGTCTACTACCACACCGCCTACTTGTGATGCGGTTCCGTCCATGTATTTAGTAGTGGAGTGGGTAACGATGTCGGCTCCCCATTCGAAAGGACGACAGTTGATTGGTGTGGCGAAGGTGTTGTCCACAATCAGAGGTACACCGTTCTTGTGAGCTATACGAGCACATTTCTCTATGTCGAGAACGGCACATCCTGGGTTGCTGATGGTCTCGCCAAAGAACAACTTGGTGTTGGGGCGGAACGCCTTCTGTATTTCTTCCTCGCTGTCGTTGGGATTGACGAAGGTGCATTCTATGCCGAGCTTCTTGAGTGTCACACCAAAAAGGTTGAAGGTTCCACCATAAATCTCGTTGGAGGTAACGATATGGTCGCCTGCCTCGCAGATGTTGAATACGGCATAGAAGTTGGCAGCCTGACCGCTGCTTGTCAATACCGCTCCCACACCGCCTTCGAGCTGTGCTATTTTCTTGGCAACAGCATCGTTGGTAGGATTTTGGAGTCGGGTATAGAAATATCCTTCTTTCTTCAGATCGAAGAGCATGGCCATCTCTTCAGAATTGTCGTACTTGAATGTGGTACTCTGAATGATGGGCACTTCGATAGGTTCTCCATTCTTTGGCTCATAGCCTCCCTGTACACAGATGGAAGCTGCACGTAATTTCTTTTCCATTGTCGGTTGTATTTTTATATTTAAGTTTTCTTTGAGTGAAATTGAGTTTCGCTCTTCTCTCTTGGTTTGGCAGAAATGGCACTCGCACTATACTGTTGTACTTGTGGTGCTGTGGCTTCCTGTCGATTTTTTATCTTTATTGTGTGCAAAGGTACTTATTTTTTTTGATATTCAGATACTTTTTTGTACTTTTGCATCCGAATTCAAAACTAACAGCAATTAGTTATATCAAATAGAACGATGAAGATAGGTTTCGATAACGAGAAGTATCTGAAAATTCAATCAGAGCACATTAAAGAGAGAATCTCACAGTTTGACGGAAAACTTTACCTCGAATTGGGTGGTAAACTTTTCGACGATCACCACGCCAGCCGCGTTTTGCCAGGCTTTCAGCCAGACAGCAAGTTGCGTATGTTTCAGAAAATCAGCGACAGTATAGAGATAGTGATAGTTATCAGTGCTGCCGACATTGAAAAGAACAAGAAACGTGCCGACTTGGGTATTACTTACGATGAAGATGTACTTCGTCTGCGTGGCGAGTTCCAGCATCGAGGTTTCATGGTAGGTTCTGTAGTCATCACTCATTACAATGGTCAGCCTGCAGCCATCGCTTTCAAGCAGCGCTTAGAGCGTGAGGGCATCAAGACTTATTGTCATTACCTGATAGAAGGTTATCCACATAATGTGAAGCTGATTGCCTCGGACGAGGGATTCGGCCAGAACGACTATGTGGAGACAGAGCGGCCATTGGTTATTGTGACTGCTCCAGGTCCTGGCAGTGGCAAGATGGCAGTCTGCCTCAGCCAGTTGTATAATGAGAACAAGCGTGGCGTGCGTGCCGGTTATGCCAAGTTTGAGACTTTCCCTGTATGGAATCTGCCTTTGAAACATCCTGTCAACATCGCTTATGAGGCTGCAACTGCCGACCTCAATGATGTGAACATGATAGACCCCTTCCATTTAGAGGCTTACAACAAGATAGCCATTAACTATAATCGTGATGTGGAGATTTATCCCGTGCTCAATGCACTCTTCGAAGGCATCTATGGCAGCAATCCTTATAAGTCGCCTACCGATATGGGTGTCAATATGGTGGGATTCTGCATCTCTGATGATGAGGCTTGCTGTGAGGCATCCAAGGACGAGATAGTGCGCCGATATTATGCAGCCACCAACAAGATGGCGGCTGGTGCCTGCAATGACGGGGAGATCAGCAAGATACAGATGCTCTTCAACCAAGCTAAGATTACTACCGATTATCGTAAGGTGACTGTTGCTGCCAAGAATCACAAGCAGGAAACAGGACATACATCGGCTGCTATAGAACTGGAAGACGGTACCATCATCTGTGGTCACAGCAGCGAACTGCTTGGCTGTAGTGCTGCCTTGCTGCTGAATGTCACCAAGCATTTGGGGAATATCGATCATAACCTGAAGCTCATTCCACAGTCGATGATAGAACCTATACAGTATACCAAGGTAAATTATCTCGGTGGGCATAATCCACGACTTCATACCGACGAGGTGCTTGTAGCGCTCTCTGTTCTTTCCGAGAACGATGAGAACTGTCGTGTGGCTTTACAGCAGTTGCCTAAGTTGCGTGGCTGTCAGGCTCACTGCACTGTGATGCTGAGCGATGTAGACCAGCGTATCTTCAAGAAACTCGGAGTCAACATCACTTGCGAGCCAGTGCTGAAGAAATAGCACTTGACAAGTGAAAAAGTTAAGATAAAAAGCCTGAGAAATATGTAAAGCATCATGCAAGCATATTTCTCAGGCTTTATCGTTATAGAATTGTAGGAGCTAATAGTACGCTTGCCGCTTCGGCAAGATACATAATAGGTGTGCGACTTGTCGAGCAATTTGAGGTCCATTCCATGCTTGTTTTCCTTTTATTCTTCAGGCTCTTGATGTTTCATCAGCGTTCCTAATTCTCTGACTTTTTTCTCAAACTCATTTCTGTCATTGATTGCGCTATTGCGTAGTTTTGCCCTATAATTATATATGGTGTTGACTGCATAGTGTAGGAATTCTGCAATCTTTGTACTATCGTCGATGCCCAGACGAATGAGTGCAAATACTCTTACTATGGCTGAGAGTTTGTTAGGGGAGGATAGATGAATTTGGTGTTCTTCCTTCAGCAGTCCATTCAAATCCTCCACGAAGTTGGGGAAAAGGTGTAGAAATACCTTATCGAAATTAGTGTATAGTTCTTCAAGTTCTTGCTCCTTGACTTCTGTATTCTTAGTCATAGAGTAGAGTTCGTTGTATTGATGGTTCTTTACCATCTTATTGACATTGATACGCATTTTGTCCAGTTTGTCAATGTAGTGTGAACAAGTCCCAAGAAACTGACCGATGTATTCTTCCTTCACACTGTTCGACTCGTTGAGCTTGTCGTTGGATGCTTTTAGCATATCATTGGTGGAAGATAGTTTGTTGTTGAGTTCTTCCAGTTGTCTATTGGTTTTCTTTAGCTCGTTTCTTGCTTTCGACAGATAAGATTTCTGTTTGTTGACATAGAATGCCAACAAAGCCAAAGTGATGACCAAAAGACTTACACATATGATGGCAAGGATGAGTCGATGGTTCGCTTTTTTGAGTTGCGCCTGATAATTGTGGTCTATAGTGCCAAGCACAGGTGAAATTTGCCAACTGCGTATGCGAGTACAGAATCTCTTGTTGGCATTCCACGAAAAGTTGATGTATTTGTATGAGCGTTCCACATCTTTTTCCTTGCTGAGTATATCTGCAAGAATCCAGAGTGAAGCTTGGTCGTTGATGGCACACTTTACATCGCAGATTGCTGATTGCAACAGCCAGTATTTTACCATGTTCTCGTCTTTCAATGAGCGGTATATTAAGTAGCGGTAATAGGCCACAATTCCATATTCGTGACTGTCCTTCTTACACTTACTTAATCGGATGTCGTTGATTTTTAGAGCTTCTTTCAGTTTATTCTGACTGGTTAGCAAGACCTCCTTTCTCATGAGGTATTCCTCGCTGTCATGGGGGAATATTGTAAATAAAGTATCACGATAGCAGTTTTGTCTGCTATAGAATTCTTGACTTAAGTCAGTGTCTATGTTTATATTATAAAACCCCAGTTCTCCATAAACATGATAATAGGCAATGTAATATTCCTTCTTGTTGGAGTCGTTTAATGTTTTTTTGTCAATGCTTTGCAGAACTGTAATGGCTTCTGTGAATGCTCCAGATGTTGAATATTGCAAGGCAAGTAAGCTTCTCAACTTGGTAAAGTCGTTCTTCATGTTGTTCCTTTTGGCCAAGTCGATGGCTTTGTGAATATAATAAATAGAAGAGTCGCTTTGGTATGCTTTGTATTCCTCGTATAGTTTGTAATAAGAGTTAAGGAGTTGTTGGGATGTATGTCCTTGTTTGCTCTGTGTTTTAATTTTAGCGATGCGACTTTCTTTTAAGTTGATATAGTGTTGTGATTGTTTGATAGCCAAATCAAGTTGCTCGTACAAGTTTTCCAGGCTTTTATTCTGAGCAAAGCATGAAGTTAGTGCAGAGAAGCACAATATACAAAACAAAGATAGTATTTTTTTCATCATGTGTTGTTTATTGTAAGTTAAAAAATAGATTTAAATTAAGCCTGTTTTGCTGAGTAGGCGAACATTCCAAAGG
>CAVACC010000052.1:0-21644 GCA_963587495.1 Clostridia bacterium
ACAACCCAGGGCGTTGCCCTGGGCTAAGAGCTTCTGCCCTTTCAGGGCGTGCTGCTTTTATGAGTAAAGCATTTGTCTTAACTCCTTAACTTCTTAACTCCTTAACTCCTTTATTCAGTATACAGGAATCGCTTGATACTCTTCTTAGGAGTTTTCTCGAACTCCTCTTTGTGAATTCTTATTTCTGACACCTTGCTGTAGGCAGGAATCATGGTGTTGAGCTCCTGGCGGTTCTGCTCCATGATATCCATCAGTTCTTTCTCGCCTAAGTTGAGTGTCTGAGCCTCGTCGTAGTCGGGATGTACCAGACCAATGAGTTTGTTGCCCTTCTGTATCACCACACTCTCGCTCACGAGCGCCAAAGAGTTGAGTTTGTCCTCGATCTCCTCAGGATAGATGTTCTGACCGCTGGCACCCAAGAGCATGTTCTTGCTGCGGCCCTTGATGAAGACATTGCCGTCGCCGTCCATTGTGCCGAGGTCGCCGGTGTGGTACCATCCGTCCTTGTCGATCGTGTTGCGTGTGGCTTCCTCGTTCTTGTAGTATCCCAACATCACATTAGGACCCTTTGCCAAGATCTCGCCAGGAACATTCTCTGGGTCAGGACTGTCGATCTTCACCATCATGTTCTTGGCAGCCTTGCCGCAAGAACCCGGTACGAAATATTTGTAGTCCTCATAGCAGATGATAGGCGCACACTCTGTGGCACCATAGCCCACGGTGTATTTGAAACTAATGCCATGCAGGAAACTCTCCACCTCCTTGTTGAAGGCAGCACCACCGATGATGATCTCGTAGAAGTTGCCTCCGAAAGCCTGTGACACCTGTTCGCATATCTTCTCGCGCACCTTCTTGTTGATGACAGGCATATGGAGAAGCATACGCATGCGGTTGTTCTGAATCTTGGGGAACACCTTCTTGCGGATAATCTTCTCGATGATGAGCGGCACAGCAATGATGACGGCTGGCTTGATGCGGCTGAAAGCCTCGGCGATGATAGCCGGACTTGGTATGCGGGTGAGGAAGAAGATGTGGCAACCGGAAAGAACCTCGAAGAGGAACTCGAACGCCATGCCATACATGTGAGCCAGTGGGAGAATGCTGATGATAGGGTCGCCAGCCTTGATCTCCTTGGGCAATACACTCGCAGCAAAGTCGAAGTTGCTCCAGAGCGCACGGTAAGGCACCATGACACCCTTGGAGAAGCCTGTAGTACCGCTGGTGTAGTTGATGAGTGCTATCTGGTCTGGGTTCTCCTCTATATAATAATGTACGTGTTCCTTGCGGAAATACTTAGGGAACTTGATACCGAACATCTCGTTGAGATGCTCGCGTGCATAGGTGAGTTTGTCGGTACGTGATACCACCAGAGAATAGTCGGGTATATAGATGATTCCCTCTAATCCTGGCATCTTGGTGGCGTCAATCTGTGTGGCAACGACATCGCCCACAAACAGCAGTTTGGCATCGCTATGGTTGACGATGTTATGGATTTGCTCTGGCATAAACTCGTGCAGGATAGGTACGGCGACAGCTCCATAGGTAAGAGTTGCCAGGAAGGCCACTGCCCAGTTGGCACTGTTTCTGCCGCAAAGGGCAATCTTGTCACCTTTTACTACGCCAGAATTCTCGAACATGATGTGCAATTTCTCTATTTTGCGTGCTACATCGTGATACTGCAAGGTAGCTCCCTTGTAGTCGGTAAGAGCATCCATGTCCCAATGGTCGATGATGCTCTTTTGGATAAGTGCATTAAAGCTTGGTATCTCCATATGCTTGTATACTAATAGAATTGTCTAAGTGGTTTATGAGGCAGCCTCTTGATACAGGTAGCGTTTGATGGATTTCTTGGCAGTCTTCTCAAACTCGTTCTCGTGTATCTGAATGCTGGAAATCTTGGCAAACGATGGCATCTGGGAGTTGAGCTCCACACGGTTCTGATCCATGATGTGCTCCAGGTCCTCAGCGGTAAAGCCCATGGATGAAGCCTCGTCATAGTCGGGATGTATCAGCGCCACGAGTTTGTTGTTTCGCTGAACAACGATGCTCTCGCTGACCATTGCCATCGAGTTGAGTCTGTCTTCTATCTCTTCGGGGTAGATGTTCTGTCCGTTGGGACCTAAGAGCATATTCTTGCTGCGTCCCTTGATAAAGAAATGTCCATCGGTGCTCATGGTGGCCAGGTCGCCAGTATGGAACCATCCGTCTTTGTCGATGACGGCATGGGTAGCCTCAGGATTCTTGTAGTATCCTTTCATCACATTGATGCCACGGCAAACCAACTCGCCAGGCACGTTCTGTGGGTCGTCGCTCAGCACCTTTACCTCCATGTGCTTCACTGCCACGCCACAGCTTCCTGCCACGTAGTCGTCCTGATGGGCAAAGGTGATGAGGGGAGCTGTCTCAGTGGTTCCGTAACCCATGGCGATGGGGAAGCCGATGCTGACAAAGAAGTTCTCTATCTCCTTGTTGAGAGGCGCACCGCCTACTACGACCTCGTAAGGATGCTCGCCAAACTCGCCCAGCACAAACTCGCGTATCTTCTCCTTGATGCGCTTGCTCAGTACAGGCATGCTGGTAAGCAGTCTGACCCAGTTGGTCTGCACGCGTGGGAACACATGCTTTCTTACGATCTTGTCGATCACCAATGGCACGGCGAAGATGATGTCGGGCTTCGTCTCGTTGAGAGCCTCGGAAATCAGTGTAGGGCTGGGCTGGCGGGTGAGGAAGAAGATGTGGTTGCCCAATACGATATTGAAGATAAACTCGGTCATCAACCCATACATGTGAGCCATAGGCAGGGTGGAGAGGATGTTGCAGTTCTTGCCTATCTTGGGTTTTACGGTATCCAAGAGATAGTCTAAGTTGCCCCAGAGGGCACGATAGGGCAGCATCACTCCCTTAGAGAAACCAGTAGTACCGCTGGTATAGTTGATCATCGCCAACTCCTCAGGGTCGTCAACATGATACTTGATATGTTCCTTGCGGAAATATTTGGGATACTTGTGTCCGAAAATTTCATTGAGATGCTCACGGGCATAAGTGAGTTTCTCTGAGCGGGAAAGAACGAGCGAGAAATCGGGAAGATAGACGATACCTTCGAGCGAGGGCATCTCTTCGGCATTGATTTCTGTGGCTACGACATCGCCCACGAAGAGCATCTTGCTCTCGCTGTGGTTTACGATGTTGTGAATCTGTTCGGGCTTGAACTCATTCTGTATAGGAACCACGATGGCACCATAGGTAACAGTGGCCAGGAAAGCTACTGCCCACTGGCTGCTATTTCGTCCGCAAACAGCTATCTTGTCGCCCTTTATCACACCGCTGTTCTCGAACAGGATGTGGAGCTTTTCTATCTTTCTGGCTACATCATGATATTGCAGGGTTGCTCCTTTGTAATCGGTAAGAGCATCCAAATGCCAATTATTGATGATGCTTTGCTCAATATACGAGTTGAAACTTGGTATTGAATTCATTGCACAGTTTACAAAATTTTGTGCAAAGGTACATTAATTTCTGCACACAACAAAAAAATATGTGCACAAAATGAATAAAAAGGGAAAAAAAGTGGGTTTTCTTGCATTATAGCCCATGAAAGTGGGCTATAATGCTGTAGTGATTATTCATATCTCATCGATTTGGCTGGATGGATATGCGAGATGAGGTAGCTGGGTGCCACCAGCATGAAGACGCTGATGAGGAGTGTTGCCACATTGAGTGCCACGATATACAAGGCATTGATCTCTACGGGCACGGTGCTCACATAATAGGTCTGTGCATCCAACTTGATGATGCCGAAGGCTTGCTGAAGCGCTAAGAGTCCCAATGACAGGACATTGCCGATAAGCATTCCCTTGCCGATGATGAAGACGGCAAACCACATGAAGGTGTGGCGAATGGTCTTATTGCGTGCGCCCAAAGCCTTCAGGATGCCTATCATCGAGGTGCGTTCCAGGATGATGATGAGCAAGCCGCTGATCATCGTCACGCCTGCCACGATGAGCATCAGGGCGAGGATGATCCATACGTTGAGGTCCATGAGGTCGAGCCATTGGAATATCTGTGGGTTCAGTTCCTTGATGGTGGCGCTGCTGTAGGTCTCGCCATAATGGTCTACCGTGCCTTTCACCTTACTGAGCACCCGGCTCTCTACCTCGTCAAGGTTGTCGAAGTTGTTGACGGAAAGCTCGGCTCCGCTTGCCTGGTCGTTTTCCCATCCGTTGAGTTTGACGGCCGTATAGAGGTCGGTGAAGACGATGGTCTCGTCGTATTTCTTCAGGTTGGTCTGGTAGATGCCCGCAATGGTAAACCTTCGCGTGCGTACACCGTTGTTGTCGAAGAAATAGGCAAAGATGCGCTGTCCTGACTTCAGGTGCAGTTTGTCTGCCATCAACTGAGAGACAAGAATCTGATTGTGACTCACGCTGTCGGAGAAATGAGGAATGCTTCCCTCCACCATGTTGCTGTGGATGAAGGTGGAGTCGAACTCGGGACCCACTCCCTTGAATGCCACGCCCAGAAAGTCGCTGTCGGTCTTGAGGATTCCTTCCTTCATGGCAAAGCGCTGAACGTGAGCCACATCGGGAATATGCTTCAAGACGTTGGTCATGGAGTCGTCGATGACGATGGGGTATTGCTCCATCTGCTGCAGGGTGAGGAAGTCGGCCACCTGTATATGGCTTCCGAAGCCGATGACTTTGTCGCGGATGGTGTGTTTGAATCCCAGCACCACACAGACGGAGATGATCATGACGGCGAGTCCGATGGCTACTCCGGCAGTGGCAATATGTATGGCAGGGCGAGAAACTTTTCGTTTGTCGCCCTGCTCGCTGTATAGTCTTTTAGCTATGAAAAGTGGAAAATGCATGATATAATGGAAAATCCATATTATATTCCTTCGTCCTCAACGCGTCCTGGATAAGCCTCCAAAGCCTTGGCAAGTACAATGAGTGCACGGTCCAGATCGTCTTTTTTCAGTACGTAAGCCATACGCACCTGGTTCTTGCCTGCACCGGGAGTGGTATAGAAGCCGGAGGCAGGAGCCATCATGATGGTCTCGCCCTCGTATTCGAACTCTTCAAGGCACCAACGGCAGAACTTGTCGGAATCGTCGATAGGCAGTTTGGCTACGGTGTAGAAGGCTCCCATAGGGATAGGAGAGTAGACGCCGGGTATGCGGTTGAGTCCGTCGATGAGGCACTTGCGTCGCTCTACGTACTCATCGTACACATCGCGATAGTACTCTTCAGGCGCATCGAGAGAGGCCTCGGCTACAATCTGTCCGATAAGAGGTGGAGAAAGACGGGCCTGACAGAACTTCATCACCGCCTTGCGTATCTCTGCATTCTTGGTGATGAGGGCGCCCACACGGATACCGCACTCGCTGTAACGCTTCGATACAGAGTCGATAAGCACGGTGTTCTGCTCGATGCCTTCAAGGTGCATGGCGCTGATATAAGGGCTTCCGGTATAGATGTACTCACGGTAAACCTCATCGGAGAAGAGGTAGAGGTCGTATTTCTTGACGAGGTCGCGAATCTGGTTCATCTCCCTGCGGGTATAGAGATATCCGGTAGGGTTGTTGGGGTTGCAGATCAGGATGGCGCGTGTGCGCTCGTTGATAAGCTCTTCGAACTTCTCGACCTTAGGCAAGGAGAAGCCTTCCTCTATCGTAGTGGCAATGGTACGTATCTTGGCACCTGCCGAGATGGCGAATGCCATATAGTTGGCATAGGCAGGTTCGGGCACGATGATCTCGTCGCCAGGATTGAGGCAGCTCATGAATGAAAAGAGCACAGCCTCAGAACCTCCTGCTGTGATGATGATATCGTCGGCAGTAATGTTGATGTTGAACTTCTTGTAGTAATCCACCAGTTTCTCGCGATAGCTGAGATAGCCCTGGCTGGGAGAATACTCCAGAATGGTGCGGTCGATATGCTTCAATGCATCAAGACCACACTGAGGAGTAGGGAGGTCGGGCTGACCGATGTTGAGGTGATACACCTTTACTCCTCGTTTTTTTGCTGCGGCAGCGAGAGGCGCCAACTTTCTGATAGGCGACTCTGGCATTTCAAGTCCACGTACTGATATTTCAGGCATCTTTAATACTTTCTGTTGAACTTTCGCAGGTTCAGGAGTTAACTTCCCGCACGCGCGAAAGTTGAGTTTTCTATATTAATAGTTTTGCAAATACAAATGTGCTTGTTTTGCTTTCGGATGCAAAGGTAAGAAATTTCAGTGATATTTGAGAAAAGAAACGACAGATTTTTTATTTTTTATTAAAATCTGTAGCATTGTGTTGTTCTTATGCTTTCTTTTTTATAACTTTGCATCTCGAAAAAGATACGGAATTTTCGCAAGAGGGAGTATTTGGGGAGTCCAGGAGATTTCTTTGGAGTTAAGGAGATTTCTCTGGAGTTAAGGAGATTTTTCTGGAGTTAAGGAGTTAAGGGAGTTAAGACAAATGCTTTTGTGGACATGAAATTAAACATTACCTCGAAGACTATTGGCTATAACTTCTAACGACTGAAGGGAGTGATAACTTCTTTAACTTCTCTAACTTCTTTAAAAATAACTTCTGAACTTGCTAAAGTTCAATATTTAATATTAATGACCAATTAAAAACGAAACGTTATGAGATCAAGAATGAGTACATGGTTTGAAACCAAAGTAAGATACACCAAGGCACAGGAGGATGGCTCCGAGAAGCCAGTTACCGAGGCTTATGTAGTAGATGCGCTGAGCTTTACTGAGGCTGAGAGTCGTATCATCGACGAGATGGCTGTCTATGTGTCTGGCGAATTTAAGGTGTCGGGCATCAGCAAGGCTGCCTATGGTGAGGTGTTCTTCAGTGATATGGATGGCGACGACAAATGGTACAAGGCCAAGTTGTCGTTTATCACCATTGATGAGAAAACCGAGAAGGAGAAGCGTTCCAACGTCAACTACCTGGTGCAGGCCAAGTCGCTTGCCCGTGCCCTGCGCTATATCGACGAGGTGATGGGTAAGACCATGAACGATTATGATGTTGTGGCTCTGGCTGAGACCAAGGTGATGGACGTGTTTGAACATACTGTTCCTGGAGAAAACAAGGAAGAGAAGAACGACAAGCCTGAGTACGAAGAGGCATAAAAACTGTAATGCTACTCAACTTCTTTAACTTCTTAACTTACTAAAGTTCAATAATACTATAATATAATGTATGATGTAGCAAAAAACTTGCATGAGGTGTTGGACAAGCTGCCTGAGGGTGTTCGTCTGGTCGCCATCAGCAAGTTTCATCCCAAGGAGTATTTGTCGGCTGCCTATGCAGAGGGACAACGGATTTTTGGAGAAAGTCATGAGCAGGAACTTGCCAAGAAGGTGGCAGACCTGCCCAAAGACATAGAATGGCATTTCATCGGTCATCTGCAGACCAACAAGGTGAAGTACATAGCGCCTTACATCAGTATGATAGAAGCTGTGGACAGTCTCAAGTTGTTGAAGGAAATCAACAAGCAGGCTGCCAAGCACGACAGGGTGGTGAAGGTGTTGTTGGAACTTCATATTGCAGCAGAAGAGACCAAGTACGGACTGACATTGGACGCTTGCCGAGCCTTGTTGGAAGAAGGAGAATGGCGTTCAATGGATCATGTGCAGATTTGTGGACTGATGATGATGGCGTCCAATACGGATGACACCGAGCAGATAGCCCGCGAGTTTGACACGGCAGCTCGCTTCTTCGACGAGGTGAAAGCCAAGTACTTTGCCGATGATGATGGGTTCTGTGAGCGCAGCTGGGGCATGAGTCATGACTATCCGATAGCTATACAGCACGGAGCCACTTTGGTTCGTGTAGGTACAGCTATATTTGGACCACGCATTTACTAAGTTAAGGAGATTTATTTTGGAGTTAAAGGAGATTTGTTCTGGAGTTAAAGGAGTTAAGGGAGTTAAGGGAGTTAAGACAACAGCCTTGTAGGAACGGTTTAATGTTAAATGTTTGATGTCAAGTCCACTAAAGCTATTGGCTTTAACTTCTTACGACCGAAGGGAGTGATAACTTCTTTAACTTCCCCAAAAAGACTATTGTCTTAACTCCATAACTCCTTAACTCCATAACTCCTCAAACACCTTAACTCCTGAAATCTCCCTTCCTAATTCTTATTCATGATTTTCTGCAGGGCCGCCTCTTCGCCTACGATCCAGATGATGTCGCCTTTCTGGAAGGTGTAGGAAGGCGAAATTTTGGTAAGACTCTCCAGGCCTTCTTCCAGTCCGACAACCATACAGTCATATTTGTCACGGATTCCGCTTTCGCCCAAGGTCTTGCCGCAGAACTCACTCTTTCCGCTGATAACCAACTGGCGGAGTTTCATCTCTCTCTTCTCTATATCCAAGTCCTCGGGCACAAGTTCTGTCTGCAGGGCGTTGTTGAACTTCTGAGTCTGTTCGTCGTTGCCGATGATCTGCAGTTTGTCGCAGGGGAATATTGTGGTGTCACCATTGGGAATGTTGATTCTTCTTGATCCGCGATAGATGCTGCTCATGTCGATGCCGAAGCGCTGACGCAGGTTGAGTTCTCTCAGTGTGTGTCCGCACCAGGTAGAGTCTTCAGGCACCTCAAACTCGCTGATGTGGATGTCTCGGTCGAGCAGGTGTCCCTCGTAGAGAGGCCGTTTGGTGCCCTTCACCTGTGCCTCGATGTCGCGTGAGCGAAGGTTGCGGATGAACAGACGCTCCATCTTGATGCTTCGTTTCTTCGTTCTTCTGGAAACGATGATGAGCAATACCGCCACAATACCGATGCTGATCATCAGCGCATCGGTAAACCGGCTCAGGAAGTTGCAGATATAGAAGATAAAGCCCAGGGCTATCATAAACCTCACCACGATGGTGGAGATGAGCGGTATGCGGTTGATGCTGCTCTCCACCCACAGTCGTTTCCACTCGTTGCTGTGGTTTTTCTTCATCACGATGGCACGAAGGAAGGGTGCTATGAAGATGACAGTGAGCACACCCGTGATGGCGTTGGCGTACCAGTGGAGTCGCCAGCCTGGCAGCAGGTTGCGCATAAAGGGCAGTACGAACGTGAACATCAAGGCTATGACAGCCGCACTCAGGATGGAGTAGGCCACGGTGTTGACAGTCATCTGTCTGAGGAGCGCCTTCCACTTGCTCTGCTGTGTGGTGGAAGGACGGTTGGTCGCCAGGTGGTTGAGCGCTGTGATCAACTTGTTGGGCAGATGTTTCTCCATGACCTGGTAGCTTGGCGTGGCAAGGCGTATCATATAAGGTGTAAGGAAGGTGGTGATGACCGAAACCGCCACGACCACAGGATACAGGAACTTACTGATGACGCCCAAAGACAATCCCAATGAGGCGATGATGAACGAGAATTCGCCTATCTGAGCCATGGAGAAGCCGCATCGCATGGCCGACTTGAGCGACTCGCCGCCCAGCATGAAACCAAAGGTTCCCAATACAGCTTGACCTATCAGGATGGTGAGCACGAGGGCAAGGATAGGCAGGGCGTAGTTGACCAGGATCTGTGGATCTACCAGCATACCCACCGACACGAAGAAGATGGCTCCGAAGAGGTTTTTGACAGGCTCTACCAACTTGATGATTTTCTCTGCCTCAATGGTCTCGGCAAGGATGCTGCCCATGACGAAGGCACCGAAAGCACTGGAGAATCCCACTTTGGTGGACAGCACCGCCATGCCGCAGCAGAGTCCGAGGGACACGATGAGAAGCGTCTCGCTGTTGATGAGTTTGCGCACAGACCTGAGGAAGAGTGGGATGGCAAAGATGCCCACGATGAACCACAGGATGAGGAAGAAGGCAATCTTGATGACCGATCCGAACATCTGTTCGCCGTCGGGCGTGCTTCCTCCTGCGATGGCAGAAAGCATCACCATCATGACAATGGCAAGAATGTCTTCCAGAATGAGCACACTCATCACCATGCCGGCAAACTTCTGTTGCCGCAGTCCCATGTCGTCGAAGGCCTTATAGATGATGGTGGTGGAACTCATGGCAAGCATGCCTCCGAGGAAGATGCAGTCCATCTTGTTCCAGCCGAATCCATGTCCCACGCTGATGCCCAGCATCATCATGCAGAACACGATGACGACGGTGGAGATGATGGGCGAGGCTCCCATCTTCACTATCTTCTTGAACGAGAAATCGAGTCCGAGCGAGAACAGGGTGAAGATGACACCGATGTCAGCCCAGGTCTGAATGTCGTTGTCGTCGATCACCGACATGGTGTAGGGCATGTGGGGAGAGACCAGGAAACCTGCCACGATATAGCCTAACACAAGGGGTTGCTTGAGTTTCTTGAACAAGAGGGTAACAATTCCTGCTACCATCAGGATGAGTGCGAGGTCTTTTACGAGGAATGGAATTTCTGCCATGATTTTCTCTAATTTTACTTCTTTTACTTCCCCATTTGTGAAAGTTGAGTTTCTTTATAAAAGCAAAGGAGCTCATGCGCCAGAACCTGATGTGATGTTTAGGTTTTGTTGGCATCATGAAGCTCCTTTACTTCTTGTGATTAGTCGTTATATTCGGCTGTTATTTCTGCAATTTTGACGATGGTCTGAACTACTTTCTCCATGACCTGTATGCTGACGAACTCGTGAGGACCATGGAAGTTGACACCGCCGGCGAAGATGTTAGGACAGGGCAGACCTTTGAAACTGAGCTGTGCTCCGTCGGTTCCGCCACGGATAGGTTCTACGCGAGGAGGAACTCCGCTTTCCTGCATGGCTCTCAGCACGATGTCGATGACATGCATGTTGGGGTCTATCTTCTCCTTCATGTTGTAGTATTGGTCGTTGATCTCGGCTGTGCAGGTTCCCTCGCCATATTTCTCGTTGAGTTTCTTGGCGCAGTCTGCAATGAATTCCTTGCGGTCTTCGAACTTACTGCGGTCGTGGTCGCGGATGATGTAGCTGAGCTTGGCTTCCTCGCAACGGCTCTCGATACCAATGAGGTGATAGAAGCCCTGATAGCCCTCAGTAGCCTCTGGCGTCTCGTCCTCGGGAATCATGTTCTGGAACTCTACGGCGAGTCGGCTGGCGTTCACCATCTTGCCCTTGGCATAACCGGTATGCACACTCACACCCTTGATCTTGATCTTGGCGCCAGCAGCATTGAAGTTCTCGTATTCGAGGTCGCCCAAGTCGCCGCCGTCAACGGTGTAAGCCCAGTCGCAGGCAAACTTGTCCACGTCGAAATGATGAGCTCCCATACCGATCTCCTCGTCAGGGTTGAAGCCTACGCGTATGTCGCCGTGCTTGATTTCGTTGTGGTCGCGCAGATAGCACATCGCCTGTACGATTTCGGCAATGCCAGCCTTGTCGTCGGCTCCCAGCAGAGTGGTGCCGTCAGTGACGATGATGTCTTCTCCCTTGTGGGCTTTCAGCTCAGGGAACTTGCTGACACTTGATATGATGCCAGGGCTCAGTTCGATGTCGTTTCCGTCATAGTTGCGTATGATTCTTGCCTTGACGTCCTTGCCACTTGCATCAGGACTGGTGTCCATGTGTGAAATGAAGCCAATGGTAGGTGTTTCCTTCTTGGTATTGCCTTTCAGTGTGGCGTAGATGTAACCCATGTCGTCCATCTCTACATCACTGAGTCCTTCGTTCTCCAACTCCTTTTTCAGGTACTTGGCGAATTCCAACTGTTTTGAAGTGCTGGGCACACTGTCGGAGTCTTCGCTCGACTGTGTGTCGAATTTGGTGTAATTGATAAATCTTTCTACTAAGTCCATAATTCTTGAAAATAGAACTTTCGCTGGGTTCAGAAGTTCAGGAGTTTAGCTGTTATGGAGTTAAGACAATGGTCTTTTTGCTGATACTCTGGCAGTAAAGGATATGGCTGTAACTTCTTTAACTTCTCTAACTTCTTCACTTCCACCCTTGTGAAACTGCATTTTTTATAAAATTAGTGACTCCGCTGGGATTCAAACCCAGGACCTTCAGAACCGGAATCTGACGCTCTATTCAGCTAAGCTACGGAGCCCTTATATATATAATAAGGTATAGGAAACGTGCTGTACGTTGGCATATACGTTTGC
This sequence comes from Clostridia bacterium, assembly GCA_963587495.1. Taxonomy (GTDB): domain Bacteria; phylum Bacteroidota; class Bacteroidia; order Bacteroidales; family Bacteroidaceae; genus Prevotella. The sequence goes on from CAVACC010000052.1 coordinate 12,068, forward strand.
AAAAATACAGATTTTATTTGAATTGACCAAATTTTGAATGAATAAAGTGAGTCCAGGTTGCTTTCTTTCGTCATTTGGTGAGGTATGAGAGCCGAAAAGTCGGAAAAGTAAGTAAAAAATGCATAAAGTCTATACAAAAAGAAAGGAAAATGGATAAAATGGCTAACAAATTATAAAAATATCGTTCGGAATAGTTGCAGTATGATAATATTTTTGTATCTTTGCAGCGACTTTTAAATATTAATGCTAAAAAAATGAGTAAGATTATAAAGCCTATCGGTTATCAGGCATTGCTGGACATGCGTCAGACCGAGATGGGAATCAAGTTGATAAAAGAGTTCTTCCAGCAGAACTTGGCTACAGAGTTGCGTCTTCGTCGTGTGACAGCACCTCTCTTTGTGTTGAAAGGTTTAGGTATCAATGATGACCTCAACGGTGTGGAGCGTCCTGTAACCTTCCCCATCAAGGACTTGGGCGACGCCCAGGCTGAGGTGGTTCACTCGCTGGCTAAGTGGAAGCGCCTTACTTTGGCGGAGTATGAGATAGAGCCTGGTTATGGCGTGTATACTGATATGAATGCCATCCGTGCCGATGAGGAGTTGGACAACCTTCACTCTCTCTATGTAGACCAGTGGGACTGGGAGGCAGTGATCGAGAAGAAAGACCGCACGTTGGCTTTCCTTCGCGATGTGGTTCGTCGCATCTATGCTGCCATTTTGCGCACTGAGTATCTCACCTGCGAGCATTATCCACAGATCAAGCCTTTCCTGCCCAAGGAAATTCACTTTATTCATGCTCAGGAGTTGTTGGATATGTATCCCGACAAGACTCCCAAGGAGCGTGAGGATGCCATTTGTGAGAAGTATGGCGCTGTATTTGTCGAGGGAATCGGTTGCAAGTTGAGTGATGGAAAGAAGCATGATGGCCGAGCTCCCGACTACGATGACTGGAGTACTGTGGCCGAGAATGGTTTGCCTGGTCTTAATGGTGATATTCTTATCTGGTATCCCGTATTGGGCAGAAGCTTTGAGTTGAGTTCCATGGGTATTCGTGTGGACAAGGAGAGTCTGTTGCGCCAGTTGAAGTTGGAAGACAAGGAAGACCGCGAGGGACTCTATTTCCACAAGCAGTTGCTTGGCGGCAAGTTGCCATTGAGTATCGGTGGCGGTATCGGTCAGAGCCGTCTCTGTATGGTTCTGTTGCATAAGGCTCACATCGGCGAGATTCAAGCAAGTATCTGGCCTGAGGAAATGCGCGAGGAATGTGAAAAAGCGGGAATGTCGCTGATTTAGGAGATTTTTTTAGGAGTTAAAGGAGTTAAGGAGTTAACTTCTTAACTCCTTTAACTCCCGATAATTCATTATGTCATCACCAACTTGAGCGTGTTGCAGAGTTTGTCCAAGGCGGGGTTTTCCTTTCTCATATTTTCCAACACCTCTCTTTTGTTGAGAATCTTCTTGACTTCCTCTTTGTGAGAAAGTCGGTAGGTGATGACGATGTTGGTATTGTGTAAACCCCTAACCAGGGTGTTTCTGATTCTGTTTTTAATATTTTGCATGTCGTCGAGCAACAGTTGGTTGTCGGCGACAATTTCTATGTTGGGGCATTCTGTCAACTTGGGCTTGATGGCCTGCATGCGGTGCGACAGACCTATCAGTTCTTCGTTGTTCTGTGCCATGCGTACGCACATGCCCGTCCACTGATACTGTAGGGCGTCCTCGTTGAATTCACATTGCTCGGAGTCATCGGTGCTCTTGATGGCTTTCACGTCGGCGGTGGGGTTCAGCTGCTGTTTTACCATCTCCATGTTTTTCTTCAGGTTGCTGAAGGTCATGCCGATAGTTCCCAGTTTGACGGCGCCTTTGTTGATAGGTTTTACTTGCTGTTTGTTATCGGCAGCCTCGTTGTTAGCCTCGTTTTCCGAAGCATGAAGGGTCTGGGCAGCAGTCTGAGGAGTGCCGTTGTTTTCCTCACCGTTGCCTTTAAGCTCAGCACCTGCACCCTGAATGGCAGGCTTCAGCTGGGCTACAATTTTCTGAAACAGGGATTTTAATCTATTGGGCGTACGCCCCGCACTCGGGATGTCTTTGTCCTCGGGCTGGGTGATCTGTCCGATCTCTATCAGTGTGAGCTCCACCAACAGGCGTTTGTTCGAACTCTGTCGGTAGTTGATGTCACATTTGTTGGCTATCCGCAGCGCCTTATATAAGAAAGGTGTAGGTGCCTTCTGAGCCTGTTGCTGATATTTGGCTTTCTGAGCCTCGCTGGTTTCCAGCAGGGGTAGCGTTTTGGCGTCTTTCGCCATCAGCACGTTGCGCACATGCTGTGCCAGACCCTGTATCATGTTGCCGCCGTCGAAGCCTTTGTCCAAGATGCCATTGAGCAGGAGCATCATCTCCGACACGTTGTTCTCCAGTGCGCAGTCTATCAGTTTGAAGTAATTGTCGCTGTCCAGCACGTTGAGGTCTTCCGTCACCTTCTGATAGGTCAGGTTGCCCTGGCAGAAGCTCACCGCCTGGTCGAATATCGAGAGAGCGTCGCGCATACCTCCGTCCGCCTTTTCGGCTATCACTGCCAGCGCCTGCTCCTCGTAGCTGATGCCTTCCTTCTCTGCCACCATCTTGAGGTGGTTGATGGTGTTGGGCACGGTCATGCGCTCAAAGTCGTATATCTGGCATCGGCTCAGGATGGTAGGCAGAATCTTGTGTTTCTCGGTGGTGGCGAGGATGAAGATGACGTGCTGTGGCGGCTCCTCCAGTGTCTTGAGGAAGGCATTGAAGGCAGCCGAGCTGAGCATGTGCACCTCGTCGATGATAAACACCTTGTACTTACCGATCTGTGGCGGTATGCGCGTCTTCTCCATCAGCTCCTTGATGTGGTCCACACCGTTGTTGCTGGCAGCATCGAGCTCAAAGATGTTGTACGACCGCTGTTCGTTGAACGACTTGCAACTCTCGCACTCGTTGCATGCTTCGCCGTCCTCCTTGGGGTGCTCGCAGTTGATGGCTTTGGCGAAGATACGTGCGCAAGTGGTCTTTCCCACACCTCTTGGACCGCAGAACAGGTAGGCATGAGCCAGCTTGCCGCTCTTCACGGCATTCTTGAGCGTTGTGGTCAGAGCGCTCTGTCCTACAACCGAATCAAAGGTCATCGGACGGTACTTTCTTGCAGAAACAATATATTCTTCCATTATTTTTTCTTAAATGATGATGCAAAGATAACAAAAAAATATTATCTTTGCAAACAAATTCTTAAATTAATGAGCAGAAGATTGAGTATAATATGGAACTACCTCTCTCATTATAAGTATCTTATAGTGATTGTGGTGGGCGTGCTGGTGGTCGGTTTCATCGACGACAACAGCATCGTGCAGCATATAAAATATAAAGTTCAGATCCATAACCTGCAGTTGGAGATAGACAAGTACAACACCCGCTACGATAACGACACCCGCATCTGGCAGGAGATGAACCACGGCGGCAGAGCTTACGAGAAGATAGCCCGTGAGCGTTATTTCATGAAGGCCGACGATGAGGATATTTTTGTGCTGAGTACTGATTTACCGAATAATGACAACGAACAAGACAATGAAACAACTGAATAAGATTCAAGCATCTATTTTTATATTAGGAGGAGTGTTGATGGTGATAGGCGCAGCCTGTTTCGCCTTTGGTTTTATGATTTATCCCAAGATGGTTCTTTACACCAGCTGGCTTTTCCTTTTAGGAACAGTTAGTTTCAGTGTGATGCAGGCCATGCAGCTCTACGAAGGTCCGTCGCAGGTCATTCATCGCCTAAAGCGTATTCAGACGGTGGCTGACATCTTCTTCGTGCTGTCCGGCATCTCTATGGTTGACACAGTCTATGCCTTTGCCCGCAACTGGTTTTCCAACTACGAGACCTACATCACCTATTTCTACAACAAGTGGGTGGTGTTCCTGCTGGTGGCAGCCCTCATCGAATTGTACACTACACACCGTATTTCGCATGAATTGAAAAAGGAAGAATGCAAATAAAACCTAAATACATGCAATATTCAATTAAATAGCATAAATTTTTTTTCGTACTTCAATATAACATTGTACTTTTGTTAGCCGAAATAGAAAACAGCTTATGAACAAGATATTTTACGCATTTATTTCCTTATTGGCGTTGACATCGTGTGCCAACAGTTACGACATTACCGGTACTTCCAATGTGAGCACGTTGGATGGACGTATGCTCTACCTGAAAGTTTTGCAGGACGCAGAGTTCAAGAGCGTAGACTCCTGTGACGTCGTTCACGGACAATTCCACTTCAATGGCACGCTCGATTCTGTCAGAATGGCCAATATCTTTATGGACGATGAGCCCGTGCTTCCCCTTGTCCTGGAGAGCGGAGCTATCACGGTCAAGCTCGACGACACACAGCAGGTGGTGAGCGGAAGTCCTCTCAACGACAAATTGTTCGGCTTCTTCAAGAAATATCAGCAGCTGCAGAACCAGCAGCGTGAGCTTGTGCATAAGCACGACCAGGCCATCATGAACGGAAGCGACATGAACGTCGTGACTCGTCAGCTCACAGCCGAGGCCAACCGCCTGGCAGAGCAGGAGGACAAGTTGGTGACTACTTTCGTGACCGACAACTTCGACAATGTGCTCGGAGCAGGTGTCTTCTTCCTCGTCACCATGGGCAATCAGTATCCCATGCTCACCCCCTGGATAGAGGATATCATGAGCAAGGCCACCGACCATTTCAAGAACGACTCTTACGTAAAGGACTATTATCAGAAGGCTCAGGAGAACGAGCAGATCATGAATGGAACCCGCGATATGCAGACGGGAGCTCCTGCCTTGTCAGCCCAGCCTGCGCCTGAAGCAGCACCAGCGCCCACACCCAATGACCTGGCGCGTCCTACCATTCCCGAAAAAAAAGAATAAGCATTTATGAAGACATTGATTAAAGGAGGGACCATCGTCAACGAGGGAAAGACATTCCGAGGACACCTCGTTGTCGATGGCGAACAGATAACACATATTTATACTGGCGAAGAAGCACCTCGTGGCAGTTTCGACAAGACAGTCGATGCCTCGGGGTGTTTTGTTATGCCAGGAGTGATCGACGACCACGTGCATTTCCGTGAGCCCGGACTCACCGCCAAGGCCGACATAGAGAGCGAGAGCAGGGCGGCTGCCTTTGGCGGCGTCACCTCTTATTTCGATATGCCCAACACGGTGCCTCAGACCACCACGCCCGAAGCCCTGACTGACAAAACGGCTCTCGGCAGCCAGAAGAGTCATGTCAATTATGCCTTTTTCTACGGTGCCACCAACGACAATGTGGAGAGTTTCTCCCAGTTGGACCGTCATCGCATTCCCGGCATCAAGCTCTTTATGGGCTCCAGCACGGGCAATATGCTTGTCGACAAGGCCGAGTCGCTGCGCCGCATCTTCCAGGCTGCTCACGGCCTCGACTTGCCATTGATGGCTCATTGCGAGGATACCGACATCATCAACAGCAATATGGCTGCCTTCAAGAAGCAGTATGGCGACGACCCTGCGGTGGAGTTCCATCCTGCGATACGCAGCGAGCAGGCCTGCTATGAGAGCAGTCGTCTGGCCGTGCAACTGGCTCATGAGTATGGCACACGTCTGCACATCGCCCACGTCACCACGGCTCGTGAGCTCGACCTCTTCACGCCAGGTTCCTCGGTCACAGGCGAGGCTGTTATTGCCCACCTCTATTTCACCGAGGCAGATTATGCTACCAAGAAAGCGCTCATCAAGTGTAACCCTGCCATCAAGACTATGGCCGACCGCACGGCATTGCGCAAGGCTCTCACCGACGGCAGAATCGCCACCATAGGTACCGACCATGCTCCTCATGAGTGGAAGGACAAACAGGGAGGTTGCGCCAAGGCTGCCTCGGGCATGCCGATGGTTCAGTTCTCCTTGGTCACCATGCTCGAGCTGGTTGACGAGGGTGTGCTTTCCCTTGAGCGGATGGTGGAACTGATGGCTCATCAGCCCGCCCGTCTCTTCGAAGTGCATAAGCGTGGTTTCCTGCGCAAGGGTTATCAGGCCGATATCGTCATCGTTCGTCCCCATGCTCCCTGGACACTGACTCGCGACCAGATTCAGAGTAAGTGCAAGTGGAGTCCTATGGAGGGCCATGAGTTCCAATGGCGAGTGGAGCAGACCTTCTGTAATGGCCGTCTCATCTATGACAAGGGTGCCTTCGATGCCTCTGTCAAGGGACAGCCCATTCTGTTCAGAAGTTAAATTCTGGAGCTAAATTCAGAAGGAGTTTAGAAGTTAATACGAATGCCTTGAGGGAATGTTTCATGTTTAAAGATTAAAGAATGCACCCGCAGGTCCTCACATACGATATAGACGAAGTAGTACCCTACATCAACTGGCTTTATTTCTATCATGCCTGGGGCATGAGTGGTAAGCCTTTGGCCGAGAAACAGCGGCTGCGTGATGAGGCTTCCGCCATGATGGAGTCGTGGCAGGGGCGTTATCACACCCATGCAGTCTTTGCCCTTTATGCAGCCAATGCCGACATGGACGACCTGTTGCTTTATGCCGATGACACAGCCGATGCCAAGTTCACCCGCATACCCCTGCTGCGTCAGCAGCATGCAGTGGTTGCCGGAAGCCCCAATCTCTGTCTTGCCGATTTCGTGCGTCCTCTTTCTGGCGGCGTGCGCGACAGGGTAGGGCTGTTTTGCGCCACTGTCGAGGCAGGAGTGTTAGAGGCTTACAGGGGTGATGATTATCAGTTGATGATGGCACAGGTGCTGAGCGACCGCCTTGCCGAGGCCACAGTAGAGAAGATGCACTTAGAGGTGCGTCGCCATCTCTGGGGCTATGCTCCCCATGAGCATCTCACGATGGAGCAGCTTCATCGTGAGGAATATCAGGGCATCCGTCCCGCCGTGGGCTATCCGTCGTTGCCCGATGTCAGCGTCAACTTCGAGCTCGACCAGCTCCTCACCATGTCGCAGATAGGCATCCGTCTTACCGAGAGCGGCATGATGACGCCACATTCCAGCGTTTCAGGACTGATGTTCGCTCATCCTCAGGCTCATTATTTCGACCTGGGCAAGATTGACGAAGAACAGCTGCGCGACTATGCGCGTCGCCGTGGCATCCCCGTCGAACTGATGCGCCGTTATTTACAGAGTAGTTTGATTAAGAAATGATAGCACGCATATATATATGGATTCTCCTGGGCACCCTTTTGCCTTATCTGTGGTGCTTCTGTCATGAGCTGCGCCGCTGCCGTTTGGCAAGGCGCTTGTTGCTTTGGCTTCCGGCATCCGTCGTCATTGGCTATAGTGGCTATTTAGCGCTTCAGCCCAACTTCGTGCCCGACCGTCCTGTGCTTGTCGACGTGTGGTTTGTCGTCATGGCGCTGTTTGCCGTACCCGTCTTCGTCTATGCCCTGTTCAGTTTTGTAGGCTGGTGTGTGATGAAGGCACTCAAGGGCAGGCGCAACTGGGGTCGTCTCATAGGTCTTGTCATGGGCTTCCTGTCCGTCGGCGTTTTCCTTTATGGCTTCACTTATGGTTTCCGAGAGTTGGAGGTGAAGCGCGTCACCATAGCTGTGCCCCAGCTGCCAGCCAGTTTCGACGGTTATCGCATCGTCCTCTTCAGCGATTTCCATGCAGGCTCCTATTACGGTTGGCGCAGCGATCTGCCACAGCGTGATGTCGACAGCATCAATGCCCAGCATCCTGATATGATTTGTTTCACTGGCGATATTCATAACACCCGACCGTCCGAACTTCAGCCTTACGTCAGGATGCTTTCCTCCCTGCGTGCCAAGGACGGCGTATACAGTGTGCTGGGCAATCACGACTACAGCTATTATGTGGATGCCGACTCGCTCACCTGTCTCAGGCAGGAGCAGGAGACTTGCCGGCTGGAATGGCAGATGGGATGGCATCTGCTTCTCAACGAGCATGCCGTGGTGCATCGCGGTTCCGACTCCATCTATGTTGCGGGCACCGAAAACTTCAAGAAGCCCGCTCATGCCAATGTGGCAAAGTCGCTTCGTGGCATCCGTCCGGGCAGTTTCGTTCTCATGCTTCAGCACATCCCCACGCAGTGGGAGGATATGGTTCCTTCGCGCATCAACCAGGTGTATGGCAGGAAAGGCGAGGCGTTGGTGGCACCACAGCTCACCCTGAGCGGACATACTCATGCAGGACAAGTATCCGTGTTCGGATTACGTCCCACGATGTTTGCCCCCTACGACTATGGTCTCTATGAGCGTGAGGGCTGTCAGCTCTTTACCACCGCCGGTTTAGGCGGCGTGGTTCCCATCCGTGTCGGTTCCACTGCCGAGATCGTGGTTATCACGCTGAAGCGGATGGGAGGGTAATGGTTAAAGCTCTCAAACTTCTCAAAAATATAAGTTCCCACGAAAAAGAATCACTCAAAAAAATATTGAATCACAAATGAAGTATCTGTATCGCATTTATCAGTTGTTGATTTGTCTTCCAATCCTTTTGGTGGCAAGCATTTTGACCAGTATTATCACTGTTCTGGGCTGCATGTTGGGCAATGGCCATTTCTGGGGCTATTATCCCGGCAAGCTGTGGTCGCAGTTGTGGATCCGTCTTCTCCTGCTGCCTGTCAAGGTAGAAGGCAGAGAGCATCTGCAGAAGAACCAGAGCTACGTGTTCGTGGCCAATCACCAGGGTTCATTCGACATCTTTTTGATTTACGGCTTCTTAGGCCGTAACTTCAAGTGGATGATGAAGAAGGCGCTCCGCAAGGTGCCCTTGGTAGGTATAGCATGCCAGTATGCCCACCACATCTTTGTCGACAAGAGCGGCCCTTCCAAGATACGCGCCTCTTACGACAAGGCCCGCGAGGAACTACAGGAAGGAATGTCACTGGTAGTCTTCCCCGAGGGTGCCCGCACCTTTACGGGTCACATGGGCGTGTTCCGTCGAGGAGCCTTCATGTTGGCAGACGAGTTGCAACTGCCCGTCTGTCCGCTGACCATCAACGGCAGCTTTGATGTGAAGCCGCGCATGAAGGACATGTATTGGATTTTCTGGCATCCTCTTCGTCTCACCATCCACGAGCCCATCCAGCCGATAGGCAAGGGTGCCGAGAATATCAAGAACCAGATGACAAAGAGTTACGATGCAATCATGTCTGGGCTCGTTCCCGAGTACCAGGGTTTCGTCGAGAATCCAGACCAGTAATATGCTGCTATAAAAGAAATGATTCCGACCTGTACGTTTGGCACGGGTCGGATTTTTTGTTCTATACTACTACAAGTATGACTAAAATTAAGTAAGTCAACGTGAATTATAAATAAGTGATAACTGAGTCAACTCGTAGTATAAATAAAGCTTAGAGTGGTCAACTAAAATCGTTAAACCACGATATAAATTTTTTCTTTAGCCTATAAAAGTTCTGTTCAGAGCCTATAAAAGTTCCGTTCAAAGCCTTTGAATGTGCGTTCAGAGCCTTTGAATGTCCGTTCAAAGCCTTTGAACGGAGATTTCAGTGTGGTTTCAGGGCGGACGCATCAAAATGCGTTCGCCTCCAAAAGTTTTGACAGGTAGTTTTC
>CAVACC010000053.1:0-21218 GCA_963587495.1 Clostridia bacterium
AGTCCTGATGAAAATAGTCGATGATATAGACGCACTGGTAGGTGCTGCGGGCAAAGGCCTTTGCCGCATTCACCAATAATTCAATCTTCTCGTAATCTTCTCTGTTGATATGATTCACCTCGTTGGAATGGAGGAAGAAATCGTCTTTTTCTTTATTCATAAGCTATTCTGAATATTCGTCCGCAAAAGTACAAGATTTTATTTGATTGCAACTCTATCGTATTGTTTAATTACAGATAATTAACTCAACTTTCTTACATGCGAAAGTTGAGTAACCATACTTTCAGAAATTGAATCTTTCAGGAATAAAATTTTCCTAATACTTTTTGTCATTTCAAATAAAAGCCGTAACTTTGCGATGTGCTCGTAAGAAAAGGCAAAGAATTGCCATTCTTCATATATGGTACAAACAACAAGTTCAACCCTTTAAATTTAGAAAACCATGCTAAATAAGAAAGTAGAAGAGGCGCTCAACGCCCAGATTAATGCAGAGATGTGGTCAGCTTACCTATATTTGTCTATGGCGGCATATTGCCATGCCAACGGCAACCCTGGTATGGGCAACTGGTTCCAGGTTCAGTTCCAGGAGGAGCAAGACCATGCCAAGATTATGTTCAATTACATCATTCAGCGTGGCGGTCACGTGGAATTGAAGGCTATAGATGCCGTTCCTACCACATGGAAGAATCCTTTGGATGTATTCGAGTCAACCTTGGCACACGAGCAGAAGGTTACTTCCCTCATCAACAACCTCTTCGCCCTCACAACCCAGGAGAATGACTATGCCACACAGAGCATGCTCAAGTGGTTTGTAGATGAGCAGGTAGAGGAAGAGGAAAACGCCCAGAACATCATCGACAACCTTCGCATGATCAAGGACAACGGCTATGGTCTCTACATGCTCGACAAGGAGCTTGGCGCAAGAGTCTATACCCAGGCTGCGCCATTGGCCAACAAGGCGTAAAAGAAAATATAAATTTGCGGTGAAATAGAGAATGATTGCGTATGAAGAAGAACCAAATTATAGAAGCGATGCACAACAAATTGCATGAGATAGACCCTCACGCAAAGGCTATCCTTTTCGGTTCTCGCGCCAGAGGTATAGAACACGAAGGAAGCGATTGGGACATTCTTATCCTTCTCGACAAGCCAAAGGTCACTCTGCAAGATTACGACAAGTATTCCTATCCACTAAGAGAATTAGGATGGGATATTGATGAAACTATCAATCCTGTACTATTCTCACAAAAAGAATGGGAAGAAAACCGTCATACCTTATTTAATCATAATGTAACAAGGGAAGGGATTGTAATATGACAAGGGGACAACTATACCTTATAAGCTCTACATAAAATAAAAACATCCTTCATCATTTCTTTAATACCTCTAAATATCAAAGACTTATGATGAAGGATGTTTGTATAAGAGAGTCCATCAGTAACTACTCATCACCCATATATAGAACTGATAGTTACTAATGTTTTATTTGTGTTTTCTACCTTGTAACCCAATGAAGCGGTCGTTTAATACTGGTGAAATCTTACTCTTATACTATATAAAAGTTCTGTTTAGCCTATAAAAGTTCTGTTCAAAGCCTTTGAATGTCCGTTCAGAGCCTTTGAATGTCCGTTCAGAGCCTTTGAATGTCCGTTCAAAGCCTTTGAACGGAGATTTCAATGTGATTTAATGATTTTTGTTGTGTGATTTAAGGATTTTAGTTGATCACTCTAAGTATTATTGCCAATACGAGTAGACTCAGTTATGCCTTATTTATAATTCACGTTGACTTACATCATTTTTAGTCATCTTTACAGTTGACTACTTATGTCTATAGTCGCAAATGATGTTGCCCTTTATATCTCAGCGAGCGAGAGCCTGATAATACCTCAATGCTCCCAACGAACGGGTGGTCTCGGGATGCGAGAGGATGATAAACTCGCGAAGCAGGCGCTCGGGATGAAAACTGGTCTGCTCAAAGTAAGGCTGCGAACTGGTGCTTGCCTGAAAGACTCGCCCCGTCTTCATCGCCTTCAGCTGGCTGTAGCCGGGATATTCCTGCAGCAACTCGGCATGCGAGAGAGGATGGTCGCCCCAATACTTTGTCGCCCAGACATCCACCTCGTCAGCCCTTGCCAAAATCTGCTCAGGACTCATGGGAAGACTGCCGCTATGGGTGTCGTCGGCAAAGAGATAACGGGCATGAGCATCACGCAGCAAGGTGCCTATGGTGCTGCGTCCTCCCGAAACATACCACACGCTTCCCGTCTTGCGCTCGGTAAGGATGGAATAGCCTAAGGGCAATTTGGCTGCAAAGGCTTTCAGTTGGAGATAAGATTTCTCTATACCGCTAAAAAGACTGGTTGCCTTTTCGGAACCGTAGAGCAAGCCGTAAAACTTAATCCATTCAGAACGGCCCAAAGGTGAGGTCTCCATGTAGTCGGCAGCCTCGATGATAGGTATTTTCAAGGCCGAGAGTTTGCCGTAACCGCCGTTGTTCTCGAAAGGCGAGAGAAGCAGGGCATCGGGACGGAGCGACATAATGCGCTCAATATCAGGCTGCATACCGGAGCCACAGTTTGAGATGTAGGGACGAGACTTGTGTGATGTCCGCTTCTGAACATCAGGAATAAGGATGTACTCGAGGTCGCAGACACCCGCAATGGCTTGTTGACGGCCCAGCTCGTAGAGCAGCTGACAATGGGCTGAAGTGGTGATGATGCTCTTCGTCAGGGGTGTGCGCAGGATGTCGCAAGGTGTTGTTCCTGTAATTGCTGTCTTCTGGTCGACCAGTTTCTTAGCCACCTCGTCGCCTTCTGACCCCTTGGGAACGAGGAGATAGCGATGAAGCTCCCCACCCTGTTTCCAGGGATTGAGCACCACAGCCTCAGTATAACCCCCGTGGCGAATGAGTTGTAAGTACTTCGCATAATCGAGCTGGATGGTGTCGCCCGAAGCCTGGGCTGTAGCAGTTCGGTTTCCGCACGAGTTGAACAACAGCGTAAAGCCGAAGAGTCCTACCAGCACGCAAAGCGCCAGCATATTATAACGTTGATAATACCTTTTTGTAATTGACATGATTTTTTTAATGATGGAAGTTCAAGAAGTTAATCAACAACTTCTGAAAAATCAGAATACTACTTTCTTGCCCTTGTGGATGTAGATTTTGCCGCGTTCCACACGTTCCACCCTTTGTCCTGTAAGAGTATAGTAGGCAGCATCGCCCTGAACCTGATGACCAGGAACTGTTGGGAGCTGGATGCCAGTAGAAGGACGTTCACGAGGTGTGATGATGTAAGGATTGTCGTCGTAGCCTTCCACGAGATGTAGGTCTACCACGGAACTGACCTCTGTAGAGGTCTCTCCTAACCATCCGCAATACTGGAAGATACCTGTCTTTACACGGATGAAATCAATATGGTCAAGAACTACTTGATTGCCCTCATCATCTACCGCCCAGTTGATATCGAAGGAAGAATAGAGTGAATCGGTGGCAGGACAAGCGTCGGCATAGCCATAGGCGTCCTTTGCGTAGCGGTATTGCACCCAATAGGTACCCTTTCCACTGGTATCGATGGCATTGTTGGGCAACTTACCACCCTTAAAAGTCAGTTCATCCTTACCTTCCCAAAGAGGCCAATACGACTGACGATGATAAACATTCTTGCAATGATAGCCGGTAGAATCACGGCGTTCACCATTCTTGTCTGTCCACGAACATTCCCATTTGATATAATTATCGTGGGAGGAGCCGAACTGCGAATGTTCACCGCTTTCCGCCGTAGGCTTGTGATAAGTGATTTCGAAGTCATGGATTTCGGAGGTATAGTATTCCGAGCCTGCAAGCTCATACCATTTTGCCGACTCTAAGTTCTTGCCGACTCCCACATATACGATACCTGGTTCGATGGAACCACCAATCGTAGCTGCACCATAAATTGGGTCAGCGTTAGCGTAGAATCCATTGCCCAATACAAGGAAGTCTGAACCCGGCTTGTTTTCGATGGCATGATCGAACTTCACTGTGATATATCCGCCGAAGGTACCAAGATGAACAAGCGCATCACTGTTCAACTGTTCCTCACATCTCTGATTGACCTCCTCTTGGGTAGTGTTCTCATCTGCAGAAGGCAATGTATTAACAAATTGCCCTGGAGCAGGATGATATTCCAAGACTTGCACTTGCTGAGTCTGTGCCTGTCCACAAAGGCCAAGCACAGACAAGACAGAAGTCAATATAACTTGTTTTATACTTAAAACCATAAATTATTTATAGATTTCAATATCATCGATTACAAGATATGCAGGAGCAGCAAAGCCATAACCATTGTCTTGATCCTTAGAGAACTCATAGTTAATTTTCAAGGTATTGATTTTACCAAGAGAAGACAAGTCAACATAAGCCCAATCGGTCAAAGCTTTCTTACCATCCTGAATACGATACTTCACCATACCCTGAGAGATACCGGCAGCATCGAAGCCCTCGAATGTTACATCGATAAAGGTGTCATCAGTAGCTGACTGGTTGAAGCCATCGCCTTGTGTCAAAGAATGGAGGAAATAAGAGTTGTTGGTAATCCACAAACCCTTGACTTGGCGAGCTACACCATCCTGGAAATCCAATATAGCACGAGAATCTGTAGCATACGGGCTGCCATCATCATAACCGTATGTCACAAGGAAGTTGTCACCAGAGTGAGCAGGAGTTTCCGTAGGCAAAGAAAGTTGCGTATTGGAGCCACCATCTGCTATATCACAATGATAATTAGAAACAGCAGCTCCACCTGACCAATAAGCCCAACTACCATATGCATTATTCAACTTAGAGTGCAAAGATGTAGCTTCGTCTGTCCACTCATAGACACCTTCGTCTGTATAAAAGCCACCGCCATCAGCTCCATAAAGTAATGGACCACCATATTCAGGTGTATCTATCAATGCACTCCACTTACTGCCCTCGAAATCAATCGTATAATAAGGTGCTTCCTTCACGAGACCCATCACGCTATACTGGGCAGTACGCTCATTGAAGACAACGAGCACAGAATCCTGCTGATAACCACTCTCGATGGTATAGAACTTAGTGCTTCCTTTGGTTGCAGCACCAGACACTGCGATAGGAGCATTAGCATCCCCCTCTGGACCGAAATAGAGGTCTGAACCAGTATTGGTGGTAGCCTGGAACTTGAAAGTATTATTAGCCTTCGGCATAAGTTTACCTGCCCACATATAGTCAGCGATAAGGCTCATACCTTTTAATTGGAAAGAAGTCGCCATACCAAAAAGACTTACACTCTTCAAGTTGGACTTATATACAGGAGCCTCAGCAGGCAAAGTTATTTTATCATCAGTAACTGTAATTGTGGTACCCTCCAAAGGGAAAGCATACTTCTTGCCATTTGACTCAACTGTGAATGAAGTTTGTGCAGAGGCAACCAATGGCATTGCCATCA
This sequence comes from Clostridia bacterium, assembly GCA_963587495.1. GTDB lineage: Bacteria > Bacteroidota > Bacteroidia > Bacteroidales > Bacteroidaceae > Prevotella. Next base: position 5,451 of record CAVACC010000053.1, read on the forward strand.
ACAATGAAACAAATATCTTTTTCATACTTTTCTAATTCTTTTACTTGATTACTTTTCTTGTTTTACCATTACTCTTGATAATATAGATTTTGCCCGGTACAATATGTGAGGCTTTTGTACCATCTATATTGTAGATTTCCTCGATATTCTTGCCTTCAACAACTACGTTATCTTTGATTCCAGTAGGAGTGAAATCATGGCTTTCAGCTGTGATTTTCTCAACATCAGCACAGTCAGCCAAAACAAGTTGCTTGTTGTCAGCCATAGAGAGTACACATAGTTTTCCATCCTCGGTCTGAATCTTTGGTCGATCGGTGAAAGCCACATACTTGCTACCACCTGATTTAAGAGTCACGCATACCGCATTAAGCGTAGGTTTCTCTTCACCAGAGGCGAAAGCAGAAAGAGCAATGAAAGGCATTGCCATCATAAGTAAATACTTTCTCATAAATGAATTGTTTTTATGTTAATACTATGCCCTTACAGAGGGCGATTTTTCTTTATTTTAAAGTCACCTCAGAATCCCCAACATTTCATTAAAAATGTAATTTATGGCAAAGCCAAGAAGTGGGCGGGATTCAAGCCATCCAAGTAATACTTGTTAAGCTGATTTCCTTGCCTGTCAAACTCAAAGACATAGCCATTGGTGGCATAACTCCTCGCATCCGATACATAGAGATGTCCCGAAAATGGAGAGATGTAGATACCATAAGGCGACTGCATCTGCCGGATGACTTCCTCTGCACCAGCATATTCTGCCAGTCCCTCTTCCACTTGCATGGAAGGCAAGCTAATGGTATGTATAGAGTACTGATATTCACCAGTATTATAGGAAAAGGCAGAACCTATGGTATAGAACTTACCATCATACGTGCAGTTATAGGTGGCAGGGAAATCAAACACCCAAAACTCCTCACTCTCCATGTTGAGCACCACAGACTTCGGTTCCACATCGTAGTAATCTCCACAAGAGTTGATGCAGATAAACTGTCCGCATTGCGACATCTTACCATAGAGATTGATGCAACCCGTGTCAATGCGCTTGAGTTCCTTCATCGTCTGGGCATCTATCACCGAGACGGTGGTCTCATAATCATGTCCCTCTTGGAAGGAATAGCCTCCCGTATTGGCGACAAAGAGCCGCCCCTTGTAATAGGCAATGCCCTCCGGCTCGTAACCCACATGGCAGGTATCCACGATTTCCTTCGTTCTCACATCCACCTTCGCCACATAACCATGGTTGGCATACGAGGTACAATAGAGGTAGTCGCCATCTGTAGTCAATTTGCGGTTGTTCGGAATATCCTCGGTGGCAGTTATCGCCCTACCATCCGAATAGATATACTGGATGATGTTCGACCAGTTCACAGAGATGGCTATCAAGGTATCGTTTACCTGAATGATGTCATTGCCTGTGTCACCCAGACGATGCTTTGGATTTTGCTTCTGATACCACTTGTTGACGAGCGTTCCCTGATCGAGATAAGAGATGCAGGAGTTGTCCATGCCCCATAATCCCTCACAGAGTATCAAGAGCTTGTCCTCCGTCTTCGTAGGTGTAGAGATGACGACTTCATCGTTCACCTCCATCCGGCAGCCCGAAAATAAGATAACCAGCATCACTAGACAAATACCCCATCTGCCTCTGTGTTCTTGCCAGCCTTTATTTTTTATCAATTGAATCTTCATTCCAATCTTGAATTATTTGCAAGAGAATTATCTTTCCCTTCGGCCGATGACCGTTGGTTCTTCACTCTTGGTTCTTCACTTTTAAAGTTCAAACTTCACCGTACATTTCCAGTTTCTACCTGGCATCGGATAGCGTTTCACCACTTCATGCCGGGAATCGGCCAGGTTGTTGCATTCAAGGGTCGTTTGCAACACATGCTTCCCTATCTTGAATCGCTTGTTCAACTTCAAGTCTATTGTGTACCAATCGCCCAACAGGTCGTCGGCATTATTGGACACCAACGCAAAGCGCTCACCTGTATAAAGGAATGAGGTGCAGAGCGAATAGGAATCATATCCCAAGTCAAGAATGACCGAACCCGAATGCATCGGTGAGTACGGAATGTAATTCTTGTACTCAGGATCGGAAGGCATCGTATAGTCCTTGTCTATCTGATAGGTATAGTTGGCATTAGCCGCCAATGAGAACTTGCCCCAGTCCTGATTATACCCACCAGAGAAAGATGCACCATACGACTTCACCTTGCCAAAGTTGACCATCGACCAGCGGAACTGACACTTCATCGGTATCGCCACGATCTTGTCATCAATATGGTTATAATACCCATCAACCGCAAAATGGAATCGCTTACCCTTATAGTCGATACCCGCATCCCATTGCGAGGTATATTCCGGATTCAACTTCGTATTGCCCACCAAGGTATAGTACAAGTCGTTGAGCGTAGGAGCTCGGAAGATGCGCTTGTGGAAGGCACGGAAGATCCACTCGTCTTTCTTGTATGACAAGAGGAACATCGGGGTGAGCTTTTGCATCGCATCGGCTTGCGCCACGGTGTGGTCTTGTATGTGCGTATAGAGCAGCGCCACATTGGCCTCCCATCCCTTGTACGAACCGATGAGCGAGAGGAGCGACTTGGAGTCGATGCGATAGACATAGTTGAAACGATAGACATCACAGTTGAGGTCGGACCATCGCAGGTCGGTACTCGCTGTCAGCGAGAGATAGGTACTGTTGTAAGAGCCAGCCACAGAGGCGTATAAGTCCTGTTGGGTGTAGTGGTTGTTGCAGTACATGGCGGCAGCATTGGTCGATGGGTCCTGCAGATAATGCAGATAGTCAAACGCATACTTCATGTTAGCCTTCAGACCGAAACGGCTCCACAGTTTCTTGTACGAAGCCTGTGCGAAGAAGTTCTGATCCCATTGCCGGTCGGTGGAGTCCCATTGGTCGGAGAGTCGCCTGACGACAGGACCAGGCAAGCCCCGTTCGGAGTTATAATAATAGGTGTGGACCGACAGTCCCCGGTAGAAGCCTGCTGCCTCAAGACGGTAGAAGGTGATGTCGGAATTGTGACGGCGCCCTATCGTGTCTTCCGAAGCCGACTGGAACCGGAACTTATAGTCGCCGTCGCTGTGCTGATATTCGCCATCTACAAAGAGCCAGTTCTTCAAGGCGAAATAGAGCTTGGCTTTCTGCAGTCCAAACGATCCCAGTCCGTACTCACCCGTCAGCATAGTGCGGTCGGGACGACGGGTCTGCATATAGACCGTAGCAGCCGAGGCGTACTCGGAAGCCGACTGCAGACGCTCGTTCCTGTTGGCGTTGTATAGCGACACAGACTCCATATTGGACAAAGAATACTTGCCCAAATCCACCTGTCCGTTCTGTGCGTTGGTGATACGAATGCCGTCGAGATATACGCCCACATGCTGCGATCCGAGCGACCGCACGTTGACGGTCTTCAGTCCGCCCAGTCCTCCATAGTCCTTGATCTGCACGCCCGAGAAATACTTCAGGGCGTCGGCCACGGAGGTGGTAGACAGGTTCTGCAGCATCTCGCCCTGGAGGGTCTGACTGGGTGTGAGATAATGAGGGCGCTCGCCCACACACACCACCTCGTCGAGCGAGAGCGTGTCACGATGAATCGTACCTACATTCTGCGCATGACAGGGCATCACACAGAGGCACAATAATCCTTTGCAGATTTTCTTCATCTTATCCTAAAAAACTTAATGGTTCTCCATCCCAAAACCTAACCCACGAGGCGGGATAGAATCATAGACAGAAAGCGTAAATACTTATAGTATGCTGATTGATACATACAGTGAGCACACACATTGTCTCTCTATGGCAACGGCAGGTCTTCTGGCTCGCGTCGTCAAACTCGTTCAAGCGGTCTTCCCGAAAAAATGTCAGTGACCATCATGCTTGCCCAATAAGACGCATACAGCAGCGGGACTGCTCAGGCTTCTCACCTGATTCCCTTTTCATCGCAACACCTCCTATTGCCTCAGCGGAACGAAGATAGTTGCGAACCAATTGCGGCTGCAAAGGTAAATAAAAAATATGAACCCGCCAAGGTTTCTTGTTTATTTTTGTTAAAAGCTTTCATACATAATAAACCATTTACCCGAAATGTCATCTTTTTTAGTGTAAGTTGCGAGGGGACAAGAAGATAACTTCTCAAAAAACAGATATCAACAAATAATATATAAAGGATGAGAAAAGTAAAAACAATCACAAAGGCAATCGTAGGCTTGATGATAGCCTCAATGCCCTTCTCGGCAGAGGCACGTCAATGGAGTCTGAAAGACTGCATCGACTACGCCCTGGCCAACAACATCTCGTTGCAGAAAACACGTCTGCAGGCACAGAGTGCCCACGAAGACTATCTGCAGTCGAAGGCAGCCTTGTTGCCATCGCTCAGCGCTTCTACCAACCAGAATGTCAACTACACGCCATGGGTGGCCAACGGCATCTCTGGTGACGGATACTCCAAGGCTTCCATCGACAAGGTGTACTACAACGGCACGTACAGCGTGATGGGCAACTACACCCTTTACGACGGCGGCAAGCGACAGGCGCAGGTGAAGCTCAACAAACTGGTGGGCGAGGCTGCACAACTCGCTTCTGCCACACAGGCTGCCAAACTGCAGGAGCAGATAGCCCAGCTCTACGTTCAGATACTCTACTCCACCGAGGCCATCAACGTGAACCAGGAGAGCTATCAGTCGAGCTTGGAGAACGAGAACCGTGGCAAGGAGATGGTAAAGATCGGCAAGATGTCGAAAGCCGACTTGGCTCAGCTCACCGCTCAGAGAGCACAGGATGAATACAACATTGTGGAGGCAAAGAACAATGTGAGAAACTACAAGCGACAACTCAAGGAACTGTTGCAGATAACCGACGAAGAGGCTTTCGACGTGGTGATGCCCAGCACGACCGAGGCGATGGCGCTGGCTGAGATTCCTGCCCTGCAAAGTGTTTACACGGCTGCTCTCGACCGTAGACCCGAGATGAAGGTTTATCAGAACCAGTTGGCACAGAACGACCTGGACGTGAAGATAGCCAAGGCTGGCAAACTGCCAACCATCGGTTTGAATGCAGGCTTGTCTACGAGTACAACTTCCATGAATACAAACAGTTGGGGTTCACAGATAAAGAACAACTTCAATGTGGGCGGTGGCTTCAGCGTGAGCATTCCGCTCTTCGACAACCGACAGACAAAGACAGCTGTCAACAAGGCTTGCATCCAGCAACAACAGATTCTTCTCGACATGAAGAACGAGCAGACACAGCTCTACTCCACCATCGAGAACTATTGGCTGCAGGCCAACACCAACCAGAGCCAATACCAGGCTGCTAAAGTGAGCCGCGAGAGCGCACAGGAAAGCTACAACCTGCTGAGCGAGCAGTTCCGCTTAGGACTGAAGAACATCGTGGAACTTCGCACAGGCAAGGACAACCTGTTGCGTGCCCAGCAGAACGAGTTGCAGGCAAAATACCTTGCTATCCTCAACCTCGACATGCTGAAGTTCTATCAGGAAGGAAGAATCTTGTAAAGGTAAAAAGGTAAAAGGGTAAAAAAGTAAAAAGGTAAAAAAAATAAAAAAGTAATCCCATTATAATATGAAAAAGCTGAAGATAAGCAAAGTTTGGATTGCCATGACAGTCGTGGTAATCGTTGCCGTGGCTGCCTGGGCACTCTCAGGCGGAAAGGAAAAGGAAGATATCAACTTCAAACAGGAGAAGGTGAGTCTGCAGACCCTGCAGAACAGCGTGACTGCCACAGGTACCATCGAGGCGGTGACAAGCGTCACCGTGGGTACACAGGTATCAGGTATTGTCAACAAACTCTACGTTGACTACAATAGCCAGGTGAAGAAGGGCCAGGTCATCGCCGAACTCGACAAGACCAACCTGTTGAGTGAGCTCAACACCGCCAAGGCCAACATGGCAAGCGCCCAGAGTCAGCTCAACTACCAGAGCGCCAACATGAAGCGCTATCAGACCCTCTACCTGAAAGGACTCGTCAGCGCCGACGACTATGAGAACGCCCTCCTCACCTATCGACAGGCCAAGGAGGAGGTGGCCACAGCCAAGGAACAGGTGCAACGTGCGCAGACCAACTTAGGCTACGCCACCATCACCTCGCCTATCGACGGAACCGTTATCTCGAAGAGTGTGGAGGAAGGTCAGACCGTGGCTGCCAGTTTCAACACTCCTGAGCTCTTCACCATCGCCAAAGACCTGACCAACATGCAGGTAGTAGCCGACGTGGACGAGGCTGACATAGGCGCTGTGAAGGAGGGCGACCGCGTTACCTTCACCGTCGACGCTTATCCCGACGACACCTTCGAGGGTACGGTGAAGCAGGTTCGTCTGCAGGCCACGACAACCAACAACGTGGTAACCTACGAGGTGGTGATCAGCGCTCAGAATGCCGATCTGAAACTGAAACCTGGACTTACCGCCAATGTCACTATCTACACTCAGGAACGCGCTGGTGTGCTGGCTGTAGCCAACAAGGCGCTGCGCTTCACACCTACCAAGGAAACCGTGGGCAAGGACATGAAGATAGTTGACTGCAAGGGCAAGAACAAGGTGTGGACCCTCGACGGCAAAACCCTTACCGCTCATCCAGTGAGCATCGGCCAGTCCGACGGAATGCATACAGAGATAACAAAGGGACTGAAGGCCGGTCAGCAGATTGTGACCGAAATCGTGGTGAACACACCCGAAGACGACAGCGAGGACCAGCAGCAAAGCCAGGGACTGATAAGCGGACCGGGTCCAAGGGGAAAGAAGAAGTAAGGGTTTGCTATCGCTTCTGAACCCAGCGAAAGTTTATTCTGAACCCAGCGAAAGTTCAATAAAAGTACAATCATCATGTCAGAAAACATAGAAAACAAAGCCAGCCAAGACCAGAAGAAGGTCGTGATTGAGCTCGACAACGTAAGGCGCGACTTCCTCGTAGGCGACGAGACGGTTCATGCTCTCAAGGGCGTGAGCTTCAAGATCTACGAGGGCGAGTTTGTCACCATCATGGGTAAGTCAGGCTCGGGCAAGTCTACCCTGCTCAACCAGTTGGGCTGTCTCGACACCCCATCGAGTGGCGAATACTACCTCGACGGCGTGTCGGTACGCACCATGTCGCGTTCGGAGCGTGCCGTGCTGCGCAACCGCAAGATAGGTTTTATCTTTCAGAACTATAACCTCCTGCCCAAGACCACGAGCGTGGAGAATGTGGAACTTCCCCTGATGTACAACCCCTCGGTAACAGCCGAGGAGCGCAAGCAGAGGGCGATAGAGGCGCTGAAGGCCGTAGGACTGGGCGAACGACTCTATCACAAGAGCAACCAGATGTCGGGTGGACAGATGCAGCGTGTGGCCATAGCCCGCGCCCTGGTCAACAACCCAGCCGTCATCCTTGCCGATGAGGCAACGGGCAACCTCGACACACGTACGAGTTTCGAGATTCTCGTGCTCTTCCAGAAGCTCTATGCTGAGGGACGTACCATCATCTTCGTGACCCACAACCCCGATATAGCTAACTATTCGAGCCGTAACATCGAGTTGCGCGACGGTCACATCATCAGCGACAAGTACAATACGCACATCCTCTCTGCCGCCGAGGGTCTCGCCGCCCTGCCGGCGAATACGGATGAGTAATTTTTCAATATTAATGATTTAAATGCGATGAATTATCAGAATCTATTCAAGATAGCCATCAGGGCGATCGCAGCCAACAAGATGCGGTCGTTTCTCACGGCTTTGGGAATCATTATCGGTATCGCTGCCGTCATCACCATGCTCGCCATCGGACAGGGCAGCAAGGCAAGCATCAAGGCCAATATCGCCGAGATGGGAAGCAATATGATCATGATTTCGCCGGGTGCCGACATGAGGGGCGGTGTGAGACAGGACGCCTCTGCCATGGAGACCCTCAAACAGGCTGACTATCAGACTATCAAGGACGAGTGTAACTACATCTCAGCCATCTCGCCTACCGTCAACAGCAGCGGACAGTGGATCAACGGCAACAACAATACACAGAGTTCCATCTACGGTGTGAACCAGGACTACCTGAGCATCCGACAGCTCAAGGTGGCCGACGGTGAGATGTTTACCGACAATGACATCAAGGCGGCTGCCAAGGTGTGCATCCTGGGACAGACCGTGGTGGATTATCTCTTCCCCGACGGCAGCGACCCCGTGGGCAAGGTGGTGCGATTCAACAGCATCCCCTTCCGTGTGGTGGGTGTGCTGAAGAAGAAGGGCTACAACTCCATGGGCATGGACCAGGACGACCTGGTGCTGGCGCCCTACACCACCGTGATGAAACGCATCCTGGCCCAAACCTACTTAGGAGGCATCGTCTGCTCGGCGATTACCGAGGACGCTTCGCAACCAGCTCAAGACCAAATAACGGAGATCCTGCGACGCAACCATAAGCTCAAGGACGCCACCGATACGACCGAGGCAGACGAGGACGATTTCAACATCCGTTCGCAGGAGGAGATTTCGAGCATGATGAACTCCACCATGTCGACTATCACCATCCTTCTTGGTTCTGTGGCAGGCATCTCGCTCCTCGTGGGCGGTATCGGCATCATGAACATCATGTATGTGAGTGTGACGGAGCGCACCCGTGAGATTGGTCTGCGCATGAGCGTGGGAGCACGTGGTGTCGACATCCTCAACCAGTTCCTCATCGAGGCCATCCTGCTGAGTGTGACGGGCGGTGTGATAGGTGTGCTGTTGGGAGTCAGTCTGTCGGTAGGACTGCAACAGTTCCTGCACGTAGCCACGCAGATAGAGCCCTGGAGCATCATCATGAGCTTTGCTGTTTGTACCTTCACAGGTGTCTTCTTCGGCTGGTATCCTGCCAAGAAAGCTGCCCGCCTCGACCCTATCGAAGCCATCAGGTACGAATAAAAATCTCTCGCTATTCTGCACAATAATTTCCCAATCGGGACGTTATTGTAGCAGAAAATAACAAAAAACCACTATAAAACATGATACTAAACTGTATCGTTATTGACGATGACCCAGAGGCTCTGAACCAGATAACGAGCCACATCAAGCGAACACCAACCCTACAACTTATTGGTGCTTATACCAGTGCGCGGGAGGCTGTAAGAGACGTGAAGAACGGACATGTCGACGTGATCTACCTCGCCATACAGATGCCCGAACTGAGCGGCATTGAGTTTGCCCGTCTCGTGCCGGAGAGTTGCCGTCTGGTCTTCACCACAGCCTACAAGGAGTATGCCTTCGACGGTATCAAGGCTGGAGCTGCCGACTATCTGCTCAAACCCATCAGCTTCGAAGACTTTCAGGAGTCGTATAAGCGAGTGAGGGCTACCTTTGACGAATACCAGTTGCAGGACCCGATAGAGCGCGACCGCTGTTTAGTAGCAAAGGTTGAGAATAAGTTTGTCCGCATTGACCTCGACGATATTCTCTACATCGAGAGCATGAACGACTATGTGCGTTTCCATCTCACACAGGGCCGTAAGGTCACGACCTTCTCCAACCTCAAGCGACTGGAGAGCCGTCTGCCCCGCCAGCAGTTCAAGCGCATCCACCGTTCGTTCATCGCCAACCTCTGCCGCATGGACTCCATTGGTCACATGCGCATCTATTATGGCGAGACCAGCATCCCTATCTCCGATTCCTACAAGGATGCCGTCTACCAGTTCGTCAACTCGCATTTAGCATAAGGGAAGGAGATTCCTCCAGAAAAGCCTTCCTTTCAGAAAGGAAATATTTCTTCGGGAGAGTGAACGAAAGTTGTGGCGCCATGATCCACGAGGAATTCTTTGTCACGGAAACCCCATAACACGCTGATACAAGGCATTTGGCAGTTGCGGGCAGTCATGATGTCGACGTCGCTGTCGCCAATATACACTGCGCCAACCCTGTCGGCATCCAACTGGCGCAGGGCTTCCTCTACCGTGTCGGGCGCAGGCTTCTTCCTGATGTTCTCACGCTCTCCTATCGCCACATCCACCAGGTCGCCAAAGAAATGACGGCAGAGCGCCTGCGTGGCAGCATAGAACTTGTTGCTCACCACAGCCACTTTCTTGTTTCTCTCCTTCAGTCTGCTCAACAGATCCATGATGCCGGGATAAGGCTTGGTGGTGTCGAGGTTGTGCTCCATATAATGCTTTCTGAAGTCGGCATAGGTCTTGTCGAAGAGCGGATTGCTGTCTCCCTGAGGAATGGCACGCTCCATGAGCTTGCGCACACCGTTGCCCACAAATCTCCTGACGTCGTCGACAGAGTGCTCCTCCATCCCGTTGGTGCGAAGAGCATAGTTACAGCTCGCAGCCAGGTCGTCAAGAGTGGAGAGCAACGTGCCGTCGAGGTCGAAGACATACGTATCATATTCCCTTATTCCTTCTTTATAATCCTTTGTTTCCATCATTTTTCTGTTATTGAACTTTGCAAAGTTACGTCAATCTTATCGAAATAATAAGGAATTAACCAATTTTTACCTATACATGAATAATATAAGCCCAATAATTTTGTCAATTCCACGAATAAATGTACTTTTGCAGCGAAATTCATGCACAAAAACAAAACACAAAAATGAAGAAAAAACAAAGCAAGACCGCTTACAAATTTTATTTCTATGGCGCCTTGGTGTGCCTCGTGGCGGTAATCGTCATTACTTATATCTATGGCTTTTCCTCATTCTCGAAAAGCGAGAAGACAGAATATGTCTATATTGACGAAGACGACAATATAGACTCCGTTTATCATAAGCTCGCGCCGATAGCCCGCGCCATCCCGATGCAGGCTTTCCGTACCCTTACCCATCACTCCGAATACGCAGAGCATATTCGCACGGGTCGCTATGCCATCCATCCCGGTGATGGTTCGCTCAAGACATGGCGCCACCTGAAGAACGGACTACAGGAACCTGTCAACCTGACCGTTCCATCGGTCCGGACACTCGACAAACTTGCAGCTGAGTTGGGACGCAAGCTGATGCTCGACAGTGCAACTATCAGCCACGCCCTTGCCGACGAGGCCACCTGCGAGAAGTATGGCTATGACACGGCCACCATTGCCTGCATGTTTATCCCCAACACCTACGATATCTACTGGAACGTGTCGCTCGACAAACTGCTCAGCCGCATGAAGAAGGAGTCGGACAAGTTCTGGAACTTTGAGCGCACACAGAAAGCGAAGAACATGAACCTCACCCCGCAGCAGGTCATCACCCTGGCAAGTATCGTGGACGAGGAGACTGCCAACGACGGTGAGAAACCGATGATTGCGGGCATGTACTACAACCGTCTGATGCTTCGCAATGCCGAATATCCTGAGGGAATGCCTCTTCAGGCCGATCCTACCATCAAGTTCGCCTGGAAGCGTTTCGATCTGAAGCGCATCTACAACAACCTGCTCAGCATCCGCAGCCCCTACAACACCTATCGCAACCCAGGACTGCCTCCAGGGCCTATCCGCATCCCTACTGTTGCCGGCATCGATGCCGTGCTCAACCACATCCACCACGACTATCTCTACATGTGTGCGAAGGAGGATTTCAGCGGCACCCACAACTTTGCCCGCACTTACTCCGAGCACCTCGACAACGCTGCCAAATACTCAAAGGCGCTCAACGAGAGAGGAATCAAATAATCCCCCCTCATCCAAGAAATTGCCTGAAAAATACTCAAAAAGGTGTCGCATTCCTACCAATGCGACACCTTTTTTATAGGAATGCGACACCAAAACAAGGGAATGCAAATGGGGAAGTTAAAGAAGTTAGAGAAGTTAAAGCCATTACCGAGATTATCTCACTACGACCTTCTGCGCGTGTGTCTGTTTACCATCCGAAATTCGGAGGATATAGACACCCTTGTTTTGACCAGCAGCCGAGATAGTGACGGTATTACCTGCCTGGCTGGCAGATGCCACGAGATGTCCCTGAGAACTATAGAGAGCAGCCGACATAGCCACAGCACCGGCAGTATAAGCCTCGAAGGTATAACCGTTGAGGGTACGAATCATGAAGTCCTTTCCCTTCTCTATCTTGGCAAGTCTCGAAGCCTTATTATCGAGGATGAGTTTCAATCCCTTGTAGGTATCCACCTTTCCACTTCCAGCCTGGTTGCCGTCTCCTGCCCTGGTATAATAATTATTAGTAGTACAGAAGGGGTCAGAAAGAGCTGTCTTCTGAGCGATCTCCCTGATCTGCGTATGTGTCAGCGTAGGATCGGCCTCAAGCCAAAGGGCGCAAACACCACTCATATAAGGCGTAGCCATCGATGTGCCACTCATCTGTCCGAACTCATACATAGTACCAGCCACTGTCTCCTGTCGCATAACATCCTCCTCATAGTTCTCTGTATATCGGCTGTAGCTCGACTGCACAAACAGTCCAGGAGCACACACATGAGGAAGCTCTCTTCCGTCAGCCAGTTTGCCATAGCTTGAGAAGAAAGCGATGTCGCCCACCTTGTTTCCATAACTCACACTACCAAAGTTGTCTTTCACGCCATAAGTATATCCATCTATCGCCTGATAGCTCTTCACCGTGTTGTAAGCTCCCACCACGATGGCCTCCGTACCACAGGCTATGCTGTTGATGGTGCCGTCGTGAGTGATGTCTTTATCGCATCCTTCTATATAAGTGTCAAACATCGTGGTACTCTCTAAGTAACTGGTGACGGTCTGTCCCTCCTTGGCCCTTACTACATATCCTAAGGCATAATTATCCTTGATGAGAGTAATGTCAGAGATGTTGAGAAAATAACCTTTCATTCCATTGGCGATGTCCTCGGCAGTCACGGAAACCGTACCTTTGAATAACTTGTTTGAATATGTTTGGTTTTTTCTACCGTTTGGATATTTGTCGTTTACGAAAGTATAGGTATAGGTCTTGCTAATATTGCCCGTATTGACATTGTAGAGCACGACATCGATTTCCACCTGCTTCTCGGGCTGAGTCACAGTGAAATAGTTATAGATATCAGTCACATCCATCACGCCATCGGCATCAAGATCTGTAACGAAAGCCGCTTTCATCGTCTCACCGGTAGTACCAGTGAAGGTGCGTCGCTGCACGATGTCGTAGTCGGCTTCATTGCCCGCAGCAATACAGTTCACCACATCATATTTCTTGATAAACTCATCCATAAAAGCCACCTCTGGGTCGGTAGTATCGTGCGAACCAGCATTAGCGCCATACGACATATTGACCACCAAGCGCTTGCCGCCATTGTCCTTACACCAGTTCACCATTTTATCAAACATCTCATAGTCTGACTCATAGTAAGGAATAGGACCCATCAAGAGGTCGGCCTCGGGTGCCACACCTTTTATCTGGAAGGAACTGCCTTGATAGTTGCCAGCCGCCATACCGCTCACGTGGGTGGCATGTGTCTCCTGCCTGTCGTCGGTCTGATAAGCAGCAATCTGTTCGGGCGTAGTGAGATAAGTCAGGTTGTCACCCTCTTTAGCCGCATAGCCTATCATCTTGAAACGACTCTTGCCCTGAGCATCGAGGAACATAATGTGATTAGGGTCGAAACCACCATCGAGCACACCAATGGCTACGCCTTTGCCCGTGTAAGGCTGCGTCAATCCAGTGCCCAGATGTATCTTGTCTACTCCAGTCGAAGCATGCGCCTTGTTGAGGAGCATACGCTTTCTGCGCTTGGCAAAGCTGATGGTCACTACGTCGCTACGTTCAGCCAGTTGCTCCAGTTGAGCCAGAGGCATAGAGACGATGGCGAAATGATTGACCACTGAGGTCACCGTGATGCCGTCGTCAGCCAAGATGGCAGCATCAGTTCCTGGTGTCATCTTGACGATGGCACGCAGCGTGCGATTGTCCATTTGTTTTTGGAGCGCCTTCAACTTGCTGCCTGTAGCCTTACTTTGTGTCACAGCTTTTTCTTCCTGTGTCTGCAACTTAGCAAGTTCTATCTTGCTCATAGCATTAATCTTGCTGTTCTTCTTCAGCTGTTCATAATCGATAGCCATAGCTCCCTGTGCTAAGAGTACGGCGCAAATGAGTAAGTAAATTTTCTTCATACGATGATTATTTATTATTAGCACTAAACCTCTGTGCCCCTATAGTACGTAAACACGTTAACATAGGAAAGGCCATTAAAGATTGCAAATATATGCATTTTTTATATATTTTTCCTCTATCTATATAATTAATTAATGTTAATTCTCTTAAAAAAGATGCTTCATTACGCCATGTCTCAGCTTGATAAGGGGGAATTATCGAGCCATTTCGTGTCAGGAAATGATTCCATTATCCTGTGCTGAGTTATGATGGCAAGCAACAACGTCCTCCGACAGAAGAAAGCAAGGAATAAGAAATAAGAGAAGTTTCGCATATACTGAAGTTCCCCACCATAGGGCATTCTCTATGCGGGTCGACAAAAAAGGCAGTTGCAAGCACCATAGCCTGCAACTGCCTTTCGTATTTTGTAAAATTAATAACTTACTTTAGTTCCATATTACTCACCGAGATGCATCTTTTTGTTGATTACTACAATCTCAGCAAATGTGATAGCTAAAACTACCAATGTCATTCCAAAAATCATCATAATTGTTACCCTTTCTTTACTTTAATTATCGTTATTCAATCTTTTCAGGTGCAAAGGTAATACCTTTTTGTGTTCGCGCACAACATTTCTGTCTTTTTCTTCTTAAAAGGCTTGAAAAATTGATTTCTGTCAATTACTTCCCCTCTGAAATGCCAAAATGACACGTGTCACTCCTCCCTGTTCTGCCTCTCTGACAATATCATCCGAATCAATTCCTCATTGGCCTCATTGTCAATACTTGCATCCTTCACTTCAGTGGCATAATCAAGCATATTGGAACACTCGCCAGTGATATCCACTCCCATCACTCTCTCGTGAGCATAGACGATACGCAGAACAGCCTGCAGCTCCATAAGGGTCATATCGCCATTGCTCCAGTTGGTGACGGCATCATCAGTCCTCAGCACATCCTTGTCGATAGAGATATATACGGGTTCATGTATCAGTTTACCAGCCTTGGAGGGCCAAGCCTGATGATGGTCGATTTCCGACTCACTGTAGAACAGCACCTTGCTCCTGAGTGCAGCCGGTATTTGAGACATGAGTTCGTCGGATACGCCAACGAGGATGATGTGTCTCACAAAAGGATTGGACTTTAAGACATCCGTCACCCAACCGCCACACGAAACCAAGCCTTCCCATTGAGGCTGTTGCATATCCGGGTGATGATCAAAGACTATCAGAGAGAAAGGTTCCTGCAGCCGTGACACCCAGTATTCGGTAAGATAATGGAAATCTCCTGAGTCCAGGAAATGAATGGCTTTAGAAGGGTATGGGGCCAACCTGCGATGAAGCTTCTCCCTGCCTTCCTCATCACAATAGCAGTCCACTCCTTTCAGGTCCTTACAATCTACACGGATGATATTACGACTTGAAGCAAACGCCTCAAAATCATAAACTCCCGAAAAATCCAAAACTATAATAGGTAACTTGTTCACAATTATATTATGATTAACTGATGGTTATTGTTATCTAAACTTCGAAGCAAAGAAACCTTTCAGTCTTGCGAATCTATCATCTACATCTCCGCTTTCAGCTGCTGTATCATTTGTGCCGACAGCCCCGTTATTTCCATCACAGTCGTTTCATCCATGCCCTTTGTCAGCATCTTCTTGGCAATCTCAAGGCTTTTCTTTTCCATTCCTTTTTCCATTCCTTCAGCAATACCTTCACGCTTGGCGGTGTCTACGGAATTCTTGATGTCGCGATACGCTA
>CAVACC010000054.1:0-21072 GCA_963587495.1 Clostridia bacterium
CGAACTTATTCGTGAATTATTCATATTTGTAAAATTAATTTTGAACAGTTACTTATATATTAGTTTTATTTTTAGAGCTTTGTTTAACTTGCTTTGTGCAAGGGAGTATTCTACGTTTTGCCATCTACGATTTGGGCACAATATATTTAAACCTACCCGATGCAAGTGAGTTTCCAAACATTGATGGTTTTATTGATGAAGTTCCTTGGGTGAGATTTATCGAAAAGTGTTGTGTTTTTGGTACTCCACTAATTGTTATACTTATAGGTATCACAGTAAAGAGGATTGTTAAGTTTGCCTATACTGCAATAAAGGAAATTGGCAAAACAAAACACATTAACCATAAATAAAGAGAACAATGAAACAGATATTATTTACAATAATCGCAACACTATTCATAACATCATGTGGCAACCACAATACAGCAGAAAAGGCTAAGCCTATTGATTCTGTCGTTACATCTATTCTGAAAGATAAGATGCAAGAATATGATGCAATGTCGGGGGTTGTCATTATCAAAAGTGTGGGAACAGGCAATATCGTTGCTTGTGTTGGAGATACTGCAATATCATACAAATCAGATTTAGCAAAAACACTGACAAAAGAAACAGGCAAAGTCAAGCCTATGCAAATTCTTACATTTGTCAATGATGTAGCCAAGAGGTCTGACAAGGACAGTTTGAAAATGTCAATGCGGCATTTTGTAACAGATGGTCTTGGGAAGAAAGCTAATCCCGAATATATTTGGGTTGCAGGAATGGCAGGAACAACCAAGCAAAAGGACGGCACTTATTGGGCAGACTTTTGTGGGTTTTATACAAATTATTCTATAATGGTAGCCATTCAAAGGAAAGACATTCCTGTTAGTGGTGGTGCTATGGCAGGAAGTATTTTCAAAGAAGTGGTAGAATATATAGCAAACAAAGCTGATTACAATTAATTGACTATGGCAGATGTATTAGATTATGCCTTACAACAAGGCGATGATATAGGAATTTACATTGCGTTTATTCTTGCGTTCCTCATTTACCTCATTCCTGTGGGATTTGTTGGATATTGGGCTATTAAATTTGTTGGCTATACGATAAAGAACTACAAACATAGTTCTATCAGAAAATCAGTCACAAAACAATTCTTATATTTCAAAAACATATTGGATAGCAGAAATAAGAAATTCACTGTTTGGATAATAGGTATATTACTTTGCATTTATGCAGCTTTTAAAGTATGCGCATACAATATTTCTCTAAGCAAGATAAAAGATAGAAAAACAGCACCTATTGAATTGAGCCAATCTTTAAAAGGGAGAATACAAAAGGAAACACAAGGCATGGATAAGGCGGAAGTTATAGATTACAGCGTGAAACTTACAGCCAAACTGCTTACATTTTTTGCCACACAAGGCAAACTTGGAGATAACAAAGAATCAAAAGCAAATTGTGTGGGCTATGCAAGACTATGCGCATCCATCTGCAATTATGGCTTTAGACAAAATCATATACAAGCCAAAGCAAAGCCTGTGGTTGGTTACGTTTATCTATGGAATATCAACCTATGCAAACTGATAAGCCATAATACAAGCGGCAAACTATCATTATTCACCAAAGACCATGACTTTGTAGATATTAATGGAAAGTTCGTTGATCCTTGCATATACGACATATTAAATGTAGAAGCAAAGCAGAAAGAATAACGCATTGACAATACAATAATTCTACGGATTTTGCGCTATTATAATGTGATAAAGACAACCGTATCAATCCCATTAAAGGGGAAATAAGGAAGTTTGATTACGGATGCAAGTTTATTCAAAAATCTACTTGCATTGCTTAGAGGGCAGTTGTTGACTGATTGTTGACTAATTGTTTCTCGCAGAGTGTTCATTAACAGTCAATGATATAGCACAAAGGACTTGTAGCTCAGTTGGTTGCACACAAAAGCGCAGCTTTCGTGTACAACAGAGAGCAACAGACTCATAATCT
This sequence comes from Clostridia bacterium, assembly GCA_963587495.1. Classification (GTDB taxonomy): domain Bacteria; phylum Bacteroidota; class Bacteroidia; order Bacteroidales; family Bacteroidaceae; genus Prevotella. Next base: position 1,983 of record CAVACC010000054.1, read on the forward strand.
GGAGGTCCCTGGTTCAAGCCCAGGCTGGTCCACGCTTCTATTACAGCGACTTACGCTTCGGCGTAGGCCGCTGTTTTTGGTTTCTGCGTAAACAATGCGTAAACAAACTGTTTGAGTTTTTGGGGAATGTTTATGCTGTGATAATCTATGAAACTCAACAAACAAAACAGGCATTATACGAGAATAATCAAATTAAACTTGAAAACGAGTTGTATTCCACCTAATACAAAGAAAAAGTGGCAATATTGCCAAAAATTCCGTGTACATACTATATTGCACGACTAAAAAATGCCAACATTGACCTTTTTTAGTCGTGATGGTTTGTCGACCTGAATTAAATCCGCTACCTTTGCATTACCAAAAAGTGCCAATATTGGCAAAAATAAGGAATGGCATGGAAGAGATACAAGAATCCCGATCACTGATGAGTATAGATGACTCTTTCAAGAAGATTATCATTGTTAAAGACCACATCATGCCCCGTCGAAATGAAGAAGGTATTCTTACAATCGGGCTTTTCGATTTCTTGCTCAAAGAAAACAGTTTGGAATTATAGCCTCTGAATAAAGTGTTTGTGTGGGTTAAGAGAATTCCTCCGATATCTGCGTAAACAATGCGCAAACAAACTATTTGAGTAGGGGGATGTTTATGCTGTGATAATCTATGAAACTCAACAAGCATATTTGGGCGTTATATAAGAATAAGCATTTGCAAAAAAAGAATAATCCATTAACTTTGCAGACAAACGAACTTACATATGGGGAAACTATTCAATTCATACCAGGCTGATATAAACCTTGATTTCTTGCATAAATACTGCATTGACAAAGGCCAAATGCGCTTAATGAAACGTGGTGCTTTATTTCAGCAAGTAGATATGCCCTCGTTTCACATCGGCTATGTTGAGACTGGATGTTTCAAATATATGGTTCATAACAATGTCGATGATAAAGATTACATTACTGGATTTGCTTTCTCAGGTGAGTTTGTAGCTGATTATCCTAATTGCCTTTATGGAAAGGCATCAAAGGTACAGATTGAGTCGGTCGCAGACTCAAAAGTCTACATTGTAGATGGTGTTGCAGTGCTTCGTCTGCTTACAGAAAGCGCAGAAAGGATGTTGTGTGGAATGAAAATTATGGAAGGACTCTTTGAACAGATTTATTCTAACTATATTAATTTGTACAGCCTTGACGCTCATGGACGTTATGAGTGTCTCATGAAGCGTTGTCCTCAGATTGTCCAGCAATTATCATTAAAAGACATAGCATCATATCTGAGACTCCACCCTAATACGATCAGTAAAATTCGGCATAACATAACATTTGGGAAGCAGTAAATAGAAATATCTCAACCTAAGTTGAGTGTTGATAGTGTCATGCTTCATTTTCTTTTGCGCAAAGACAAAAGTACGCTGAGATTTTATACTTTTGTGACAAAAAAGGATATGAATATCATTATAATAGGAGCCACTTCTGGCATAGGATATGGCTTGTTGAAAAAATATGCAGTACCGGGGAATACGATTGGAATACTTGGGCGTAGAAGAACTATTCTTAAAGAGTTGGAAGAAAGCTATCCGTCAAAAGTCATAACTTGTGCTGCGGATATTTCACGGCAAGAAGAAATGTCGAAAGCTGTCAGATATTTCCAGTCGCAAATGCAAACCATAGATATCGTGATATTATGCTCAGGTATAGGCGAACTGAACTCCTCATTGGATTTCAATATTGAATATCCGACATTGCTCACCAATGTCGTTGGCTGGACACATGTCATTGATGCCTTTTATAACATTCTTGCTCATCAAGGATTTGGACATTTGGTAGCAATAACTTCAATTGGAGGATTACGAGGAGAACCGCAAGCTCCTGCTTACAGTGCATCAAAAGCTTACCAAATCAATTATATGGAGGCATTGCGCAAGAGAGCCTATAAAGACGGGCGCGTCTATGTTACAGATATTCGCCCAGGACTTGTGAACACGAGAATGGCAAAAGGTGAAAATCTATTTTGGGTAATGCCCGTTGAGAAAGTGGTAAGTCAAATTGTAAAAGCCATAAAACAGAAAAGATCTAAGGCTTATGTTACTAAGAGATGGCATATTCTCGCCATAATCATTAAAAATCTCCCCTATTCCCTTTTCAAACGAATGTAGATTTCGTATTGAAAAAATGACAATCAATAGCAACTTATAAAGTTTAATTATTAAAGATAAAATCCAAACGATTTGTGCTATACAGCCAATATCAGAAAAGAAAGGCGCAAAATATAAAAAACCATCAACAAACAAAATTCTATTTGCGATGGGCATTTATCTACTTATCTATTCATGAAGTGACAAATTATACAATCGAAATGACGGTATAAAGAAAACACGGCAATAACATACAAAGCAATGTCTTGATCCAGCCATTCGATAACCAAACGCCTTCATTCCTTGACATCATATTAGACATGCCATAGAAATGGCGGACGAGAATTTCCTTATTATTTGCTGTCCGCTAAAATTCTAAAAAGCACAGATCCCCCGCCCGAAGTCCTCTGAAAATGGGACTCCGGGCTTGTTTTACCGAACAGCAATAAAAGTAAACTTTATTTGGACTTTACAATTCTGCATTTGGCCATCCATATTGTTTGTAGGGTAAATGTAATATACATCTGTCGGAAAACTGACATAGCAAGGAAAACGACTGTCACTTATCCCAAACTCAGGTTATTTACTATTCTACAGCTATATTTATCCCGAATCGGTCATTAGGGCTTGCTTGGATTTTTATTTTTAGGAGAGTGGATTTTGTTTGGGTTTTAATGAGTAATTCCAAAGAATACTTTTGTAAAATAATGTAAAATATACATGCCAGATGCGGTTATTTCAGCTAAAAGTTCTATATTTGCCATCGAAAGATGAAATTTTACTCAGTCCGTTGAGTAGAATTACTCAGCCGACTGAGTAAAATTATTCATTATGCTGAGTAAAACAGCTTGAAAAGCCCCAATTAATATAATAAGACTATACATATCACATTATCATCTATAAGCAACAGATCATGTACAAAAGAAAGATATATGATACCATCATCAAGAGATTAGGTGAACAAAGAATGTTCATCCAAGTAATCATGGGACCACGACAGATTGGAAAATCTACCGTTATCAAGCAAGTATTGGATGATTTAAGTAAACCGTTTCTTTTCTATTCTGCCGACACCATACCTTCAACATCTTCCACTTGGATTAGCGATTGCTGGAATAATGCGCGTCTTCAAATGCGCACACAAGGACTTGAAGAAATGATCTTGGTTATTGACGAGATACAAAAACTTAAAAACTGGAGTGAATATGTAAAGAAAGAATGGGACGCTGATAGTATAAATCACATCAACATCAAAGTGGCATTATTAGGGTCATCAAGGGTGTTATTAGAAAAAGGATTGGCAGAATCTCTCATGGGACGATATGAGGAAATCAGAATGAGCCATTGGAGCTATCCAGAAATGAAAGAAGCCTTTGGAATGACTCTTGAACAATACATCTATTTTGGAGGCTACCCAGGAGCTGCCATGCTTATTGGTGACGAAGAACGTTGGAAGAACTATGTTAGCGGAGCCATCATTGATGCTACTATAAACAAGGACATCTTGATGGATTCTCCAATAGGGAAGCCTGCTCTGCTTCGTCAAACTTTCGAATTGAGCGTAGCTTATTCGGGTAAGATACTTTCTCTAACAAAAATGCTGGGAGTCTTACAAGATGCTGGCAACACAGTTACATTGGCAGGCTATCTAAATCTTTTGAGCGATAGCGGACTTGTCACGGGACTACAGAAATTCTCTATAGATGTAGCCCGCAAACGTGCCAGTATTCCTAAATACCAAGTATACAACAATGCCTTATTGAGTGCTCAATTAGATTTAACATTTCAAGAAGCCGTTTCTGATAGTAAGCAATGGGGTCAATTCTTTGAATCCGCCATAGGAGCCTACATATTAAGCGAAGCTTTTACCCATCGTTTTGAAGTGTTCTACTGGCGAGAAGGCAACGACGAAGTTGACTTCATTCTCAAGAAGAATCAGAAATTCATAGCTATAGAAGTAAAAAGTAATGGAGAGGCTTATACCACGGGCTTAGAGCGTTTTCGCAATCTATTCCATCCGTCGGCAATATTTATCGTAGGCGAGAAAGGTATCTCACCAGAAGTTTTCTTGAACATGGATCTAAGAAAACTATTTGAATAACTTAATGACAAATAATTATGGCGACAAATAAAATACGTGAAGAGGAAGTAAAGAATAAAATTCGCCAAGAATTCTTTCAAGACTATGATGCGACACCTATCTTGGGCGACATAGACTTTGCTGTAACAACAAAAAAATCAAGTGAGGACGAGCTATCCGACCAAGAATATTTCTTATGGGCAGAAGCTAAAGCAGGAAACACGGAAGACATCTATGCATCTTTCGTGCAACTCATCATTACCATAGGTAAAGCCCATACACACGAATCATACTTACCACCTCGCTATCTTGGAGCCTTCGATGAAGAAAAGATTGCCTTTATCGAATATCACCACATTGTAAGTGTATTCTATCAGAATGACTTCAACTGGAATGTCACTCCCTCCAACCATAGCACCAAAGAGTTTCACATGCTCTACGACTTGCTGCAAGAGAAACTCAAAAAGGAGATTAGACGCTTCTACCTACATAAAGATGAAAAGGAGCTAAGAAAATTCATTCGATCAAATTTCAAGTTGGGGAAGCAGCGTACTAATGGTATCAATATAACAAAGAATAACTTCATCTTTGTATTCCAAAGATGGGTAGAAGAAGTAAAACCCTCCATTGCGGTCAACTGGGATGATGTACCAAAGACAAGCATCGTAGATTTCTTTTATGCAGACCTCATATCTCGTAATGATTACACATTACGAGAAGAACTTGCCGTAGTTCTCCGTGGTGACAAATACCGCATCTTACAAGATATATTGAAAGGTGCAACACAACTATTTAGCGAAGCGACATTCAACGACGGAAAGGCTGCATACAATCTGTTTTGGAACAAGTAAGAAAAGAGTATCTTGACTTGATACTCAAACGTCGTGACTTACTTATTCCGCAAGACCTCCGTCGTTACCAAGGTGCTTTCTTCACTCCTCCACAGTGGGTACAAAAGTCACAAGAATACTTAGCAATGGAATTAGGAGAAGATTGGCAAAAAGAATATTATGTGTGGGATTGTTGCGCAGGTACAGGTAACCTGCTCTTCGGACTTACAGAGAAGTATCGTGTCTATGCCTCTACACTTGACAATGCAGATGTACAAGTAATGCATGAGCGTATCAAGGAGAAAAGTCTCGATTTGCTCGACAGCCATGTATTCCAGTTTGACTTCCTCAATGACTCTTTCGACAAACTTCCTCAGTCATTACAAGACATTATCAACGACCCTGAAAGGCGTCGTAAACTTGTCGTGTACATTAACCCTCCGTATGCTGAGGCTGCGGATAAATCAACAGTTACAGGAAAAGGAAAGAACAAGACAAATGTTGCGGTGACAAATAAGACTTACAATAAATACATAAACAAAATCGGAATTGCAGGACGAGAACTATTCGCACAGTTCTTCATGAGGATTTATGATGAAATCCCTACATCGGTGCTTGCTCAATTTTCAACTTTGAAAATTGAGCAAGCACCGAACTTTCGTGATTTCCGCCAGGCTTTCCGAGCGAAGCTCGGTCGAAATTTTGTAGTTCCTGCCAATAGCTTCGATAACGTAAAGGGAGAATTCCCAATTGGTTTCTTTATTTGGCATCTTGGAGAAGAAACCATCTTTACACAAACCATTACTGACATTTTTGATGCAAAAGGAAATTGCCTTGGAAATAAGACACTCATTGCATACGACAGTTTCAATTCTATAAACGATTGGATTATTTCTACAAGGAATAGACTTAGAGAGAGGAACATTGGTTTCATGTCTGCTAAAGGCAATGATTTTCAGAACACAAATTACATTTTTATAATCAACGAAAAAAAACAGCTACCACATCCACGTGGTACATGGATAACAACCAAGAATATCAAAGAAATCTCCATATATCTTGCTGTTAGACACAGTATAGAAGCCACATGGCTTAATGACCGAGACCAATTCCTTTATCCTAACGATGGATGGAAGAGTGACAGAGAGTTTCAAAACAACTGTCTTGTCTTCACCCTATTTAGCAACAGCAACAACATCCAAAGCCAGCATGGTACTAACCATTGGATTCCATTCAGCGAGGAAGAGGTCGGCGCACAAGACAACTTCGAGAGTCATTTTATGCACGACTTCATCATGGGCAAAGTGAAAGAGGAAAAGCCTCAGCAAGAAGGAACAATACAAGACCTATTTACAGAGCAAGAAGCTCAGACACCAGATGGCAATTCATTCACTCCAACAGAACCTTTGAAGTTTTCACAAGAAGCACAAGCTGTATTGGATGCCGGAAGAGATCTATGGCGTTACTATCACAAACAAGCAGGAGCCAACCCTAATGCTTCTTACTATGATATAAAGATGCACTTCCAAGGCACAAAGACCACAAAGAGTGGAAAGGTGCAGATGAACTCCACCAGCGAGGATGCAACCTATAATGCCTTGCTTGCCGACCTCAGACAGTCCATGAAACTACTTGCTGCTCACATAGAGCCTAAAGTGTACGACTATGGCTTCTTGAAGAAATAATCTCAATAAAACGAGAAAGGATGCCTTTAATGTTGGTCTGTTTTTCTCGTTTTATCGTAGATTTAACTTTCGTGCTTCTCAAAAGAAATCTGTCTTTGCATCATATTTCCGTCCTTCTTACATACACGACAGCTGGTCGCCTACCGCTTGATGTAATACTTTTGTACAATAGCCAATATATAACTGGTGAGAAAACATCAAGGCACTATCGCAACCCAGCACTGGTAAAAGCTATGGTAAACCATATATCTTCATAGCAAAGGATATTGCCCAAGTGACAGACCAGAAGATAGAATATTCCAAGCACAAGGGATTGGACGACAAGAAATGCGATGCATTGCTGCTCGATTCTTTGAAGGATCATGGTTCGTTGACGAAACCTGAAATAGTGCGTCTGCTTTGGGATGTGCTGCCTGACCAGTTGGACGACAAACAGAAGAACAATAAATTGGATTATTTGCTTAAACGATTAAGGAAAGCAGAAAAATATGGACTGAAAGAAATGAAGTTACTTCCGTATGGCACCTCACGGAAAAATAGTTAAATTCCGTGAGGTTACAAGCACTTTTCCGTGAGGTATAAGCTAAGTCTACATATGTAATATGTATTTGTGCTGACAATCAGTCTATTACAGTCACTGGTAAACTTGCGGAAAATTTTTATTTCAGAAAAATTCCGTGAGGTTTCCGCACATAAACCCTCAAAACAGACTCTTATTATGGAAGATATTCAAGAGAAATACAACCATCTTCTCCAGCAGAATGAGGCTCTTCGTCAGGAAAACGAAGAGTTGAAATTGCTTCTACATGCGCACGGCATTGAATATAAGCCCAAGCACGCAGAAGAGAAGGAGGCTGTATATTCACCCTTTACCTTCCCATCTGTCAAACTTTCCATAGAGGAGCGTGTCGCCATTTTTCATTCCTTGTTCAAGGGCAGAGAAGATGTGTTTGCGCGAAGATGGTTCAGCAAAACAACTGGTAAGAGCGGTTACCAACCTGTCTGTATCAATGAGTGGAGGCGAGGCGTATGCGATAAAAAGAAATTCAAATGTGCAGATTGTCCTAACAGACATTTTGCGCCACTTACTTACCAAGACCTATATCATCATTTGGAGGGCAGGGACGAGAACTGTTGTGATGTTGTCGGACTGTATGTCATAATGCCCGACAACAACTGCGCCTTTCTTTGCACCGATTTCGATGATAAGAGCTGCAAGCATGGTTATCAAGACGAAGTTCTTGCATTTGTAGGAGTATGCAAAGGGTGGAATATTCCTTATGCCATAGAACGCTCGCGCTCTGGCAATGGTGCCCATGTGTGGATTTTCTTTGAAGAGCCAATACAGGCTTTCAAGGCAAGACGATTAGGGAATGCCATCCTTACAGAGGCTATGCGACATAATGGTCGTATGTCCTTCAACTCATACGATAGATTTTTCCCAAACCAAGACAGAATGCCCGAAGGAGGCTTTGGCAACTTGGTCGCCTTGCCATTGCAGGGACAGGCTCGCAAAAATCGGAATAGTGTTTTCGTAGATGACGATTTTCTGGCGTACAAAGACCAGTGGGCTTTCCTTTATCACATCAACAAGATGAAGGATACTGAAGTTGACATGCTGCTAAATCTACATGTCTGTGAAGAACTAGGAGCACTCACCACTTCAAGTGAGAGCAAGCCTTGGGTTACTCCTATACCACAAGACATTTCCAAGGGCGATTTTTATTCTGAAATAGAAGTCACCAAGGCCGATAAGATTTACATTCCGCTAAAGGCTGTTTCGGCAAAAGTTCTGAATCACCTTAAAAGAATAGCATCATTCAAGAATCCGGAGTTTTATAGCAAGCAGGCACTGCGACTTTCCACATATTCCACACCTCGCATTATCTCATGTTTTGACATCACTGACGACTATCTCGCCATGCCCCGTGGATGTGAAGATGCAATACTCTCTTTTCTCAGTGAGAATGGAGCAAAGTATAATATTGTTGACGAGACCAACCACGGTACACCGATATCTGTTTCTTTCCAAGGTAAAGAACGAGAAGAACAACAGGCAGCTATCAACGCATTGCTAATGCACAGTAATGGCGTACTTCACGCTACTACTGCATTTGGAAAGACAGTTACAGCGGCCGCAATCATTGCACGAAAAATGGTGAGTACACTCATTCTTGTTCATTCGAAGGCATTGCTTGCCCAATGGCATGAACGCTTGACGGAGTTCTTGAGCATTGACTATGTAGAACCTTCGGTGCCGAAGAAGCGTGGTCGTCGCAAGAAATTCTCCACGATAGGTTGTCTCGACTCTACAGGCAACTCTCTTCATGGCATTGTTGATGTCGCACTCATCCAGTCATGTCTTGATGGCGATAGTGTAAAGCCTTTTGTTGAAAACTATGGAATGGTAATAGTGGATGAATGTCACCATGTATCTTCGGTAACATTTGAGAATGTACTGAAGGGCGTAAAGGCGCAGACGGTTTATGGCTTGACGGCAACCCCTATCCGCAAGGATGGACATCAGCCTATCATATTCATGCAGTGTGGCCCGATTCGTTTCTCAGCTGATGCTAAATGTCAGATGATAAACCAATCATTTGAGAGGTATCTCATTCCTCGATTCACATCATATCGTTCCATTACTGATGACAAACAGTCTATAACGACATTGTATCAGTTGCTTTCAGAAGACGAGATACGCAATACGCTCATAGTAGAAGATGTGTGTAAGGCTGTTGAAGCTGGAAGAACGCCAATCATTCTGACCAACAGAACTGCTCATGTCGCCATATTAGCCGAAAAGTTGAGGGATAAAGTGAAGAATGTTGTCACATTGACAGGGACAGGAAGCACGAAAGAGAAACGGGAGACGCTGCAACACCTGTATGAGATTTCCATGGAAGAACCATTGGCGATAGTCGCTACGGGAAAATATGTAGGCGAAGGTTTTGACTATCCTCGCCTTGACACCCTGTTCCTTGCCCTTCCTGTTTCATGGAAAGGGCTTGTAGCCCAGTACGCAGGGCGACTGCACCGCGAAAACGATGGAAAGAAAGATGTGCGCATCTATGATTACATTGACATTCATGAACCTGTCTGCGACAATATGTACAGGAAACGACTGAAGGGTTACGCTTCCATTGGATATAAAATCATTTCCCGACATTCACCCACATTATTTGACAATGTGAAAGATATAGGCATACCTGTTTGTAAGGAGCAGATATTCAACGGTGGCACATTTTTCCGTCCTTACTCTTCAAGTATTGGAGATGCCAAGCGTTCCATCGTTGTTTCTTCTCCCAAGTTATATAGGGTAGAGCGTAATGTTTTGGTCAGTCAGTTGAGCGAGTTGGTTCATATTGGAATCGAAGTTCTCATTATCACGACAGCAAGTAACCATGAAACAGAATACCTTCTGCAAAGAGGATTGTCTGTAAGAATATTGCCAGAAGGAAAACTGTGCACAACCATTATAGACAAAAGCATTGTGTGGTATGGCGCTATAAATGCTCTTGGCTATGCAACGGAAGAGGAAAATGTGATAAAAGTTGTAGACGACAAACTGGCAAATGAGTTGATGAAAACTCTTCTCTCTTGTTGATTTCAGCGCAAACTATTACAGCGACTTACGCTTCGGCGTAGGCCGCTGTTTTTGATTTCTGCGTAAACAATGTGCAAACCAAACTGTTTGAGTTGTTGGATGTTTACGCTGTGATAATTTCTGAAACTCCCCATCATTCCATAAGATGTTATCTCGTGTCTTGTTTTAATGTGCGATTGAAGTATTTTGCTTTATTCCAATAAATTTCTCATCGAAACATGATACATTGTCATGCAAAAGCCTTACCTTTGCGATGTCTATACTCATACCGAAAGCCCCGATGGGCAGAGGTTGGGTAGACATATACATAATAAGGCGTAACTGTACGCTTTGGTTTTGACAGTGTAAGAACTTCGCAAACTCTCAACTGCTAGTCAAAAACAAAGCAACGGGAACGCCTCATGGGGTGTATTGTATACAGCCCTTATTGGTTTCGGACGGTTATACTGTTCGTTGTCATTGGGGGAATTATATACTTACATCAACGTGGGGCTTTCGGCGTTGCTCGTTTCGACTGGCAGGGCAATGCGAAGGCCTTTACACTGTGGGACGAGTGACAGGACTGGCTCCACGTTTCTTATTTTTGTATATCTATAACTGAGACCATAACCAACTCTGTGGTAGCCAAGAGTCCAAAATATTAAACTATGGCTATTGCATTAAGACATCCAATTACAGCAAGGGTTGATGACAGGGCCAGCTTTTTACGCAGTCTTTTAGAGGAATATCCAAGATTCTTGAATGAATGGGAGAATAGCACAGAGGAAGAATTTGCACAAACAGCTAAAGACAATGCTGATGGTGATAAAGAAATAGAACATACAATATATTCCTCACTATGTTCTGCATTTAATGATAATGCATATAGGATGAACATGTTTTATCAGTCGGTTTTCTTGATGTGCTTTTCATATTATGAGAGTTGTGTAGCGCAACTAAGCAAAAACACGAAGACTAAAGAAGCCATACAAGCGATATGTAAGTCTAAGAATATCTCATTGTCAGAAGAGTCTCTCAATGCTATTGACTACTTGCAAAATGACATAAATGACTTGAGAAACAATATTTGTCATAATAATTTTGGAACATACCGTAAGACAAATTCCCTAAAAAGACTGTCAGAACTTAATATTGGTTTTGATTATGATGACAACACTTTGATTTTTACAGATTCAAAGCTAATAATAGATGCTTTGGATAAGATGCATATGGTCCTACATGAATTGTGTGAAAAGCTGGGATATAAAACTAAATTTATTGGAAAGTAAAATTTTGTATTCGCGAATAGAATTGTTAACAATCTTATTATTAATCAAATGAAACATTATTTATTATTATTGTTTTGTATTTTTACTTCTATTTCTTGCATTAGTCAAGTTAAAATAATAATGGAGAAACATGGCAACGTATATTACATTCCAGGCAAAGTGAATGGACTTCCTATGAAATTCATTTTTGATACGGGAGCAAGTAATGTGTGTCTATCTTTGACAGAAGCTATCTTCATGTTGAAGAATGGATACATCAAAGAATCAGACCTTGGCGATAAAAGTTTTTCCCAAATAGCAGATGGTAATATCGTGGAGAACACAAAAGTTATTCTTCGCAATATCGAGATTGGAGGTATCACAATAAATAATGTAGCTGCTGTCATTACAAATAGTCTTGATGCTCCATTGTTGTTAGGCCAATCAGCCATCCAAAAGTTGGGACCAATTCAGCTTGATGGCAATATGCTTGTCATTGCTAATGGTAAGAATTTTCCATCAGAAGAAATGGCAATGAAGCTATATAAACAAGCTTACCAACAAGTGGAAGCAAAAGAATACAACAAAGCCATTGAAAGTTCGTTGGAGGGTATAAAAAACACGAACGATACAAAATTACTTGCTTCACTATATGACAATTTGGGAACTGCATATTATTTAAACGGCGACAAAGAAAAGGCAATAGAAAGCCTGAACCATGCTTTGGAGAACGACATGAATTATGTTCAAGCAAGGTATAATCTCGGAGTATATAGTTATGAAATGGGACTACAGGGACAATCTTTGCGAGCCTTTAAATTGGTGACATCCAATCCTAACAGCAATAATACAGATTATCTGCCTGCAGCATATGCCTATTTAGGAGAAATCCAGAGACTACAAGGATGCTATAAGGAAGGAGAAGAAAACTTCTTAAAAAGTATCCAGTTGCATCCAAGTTCAATGGCATATTTGGGATTGGCAGACCTTTATGGTGCGAAGAACGATTTTGCGAAAGCAGCAGAATACTATAAAAAAGGAATAGAGTATGAACCCAACCGCCCAAGCAACATAAAACGCTATCATCAACTTGGAATGTGCTTATTTTTTGAAAATAGAATAAATGAAGCATACAATGCGTTCAACAAATGCATACAAACGTCTGTTTTGTACCATGATGTAATGAGTGAGTTAATAAAGGAGAATGATAGCATAACTATACAACTTGCTTCACTCTCCTTAAATGCAGAATTATGGGCAGCAAGGACTGCCCCTAGTGCAGTTGAATCGATAAAAAGGTATACTTTTTTTATTGAAACAAATAGAGAAAATGAACTCATTCGTGATGACTATTTTTTGCTGTCTAGGGCATACACATTATGTAAAGAGAAGGAGAAAGCTATTTACATATTAAATAAAGGGTTGGAAAAATATAATGATGATACAGAATTGCTCTTTGCGAAATCCTTTTGTTGTCAGCATTGGCAAGAAAAAATAGATATACTAAGAAAAGTGCTAAATAATGAGTATAGATACGAACCGAGAAATTTTGATTATGGAACAGTCTATAACAACATAGCATGGGAGTATTGTCTTCAAGAAAAATATAACGAAGGATTATCATATTCATTAAAAGCCATACAAAGGAATCCAGAACATGGCTACATTTGGGAAACCCTTGGGGAAATCTATTTTAATCTTGGAAAATATCAAGAATGTATAGATGCTATGACAAAATGCATCAAATGTAATGATACATCGCAATATAAATCAGCCTACAGATTTAGAGGACAAGCTTATATCCAGATAGGAAAATCTAAGGAGGGTAAAGCAGATATAAATAAATCTCAAAATATGTAATAGTATGAACAACAGAATTATGATAACAAATATAGCTAGGTGTTATGTAACAATATTATTTGTATTTATAACGACTTTATGCTGCGCAAGAGGGAATGAGCCAGGAAACAATCTTGGTAAGACAATTAGTGAATTACGTCAAGTATTTCCAAATGCACGTTATGTGCGTACTGAAGCTAAGGGCGACTTCTATACGGATGGCGAAGATCCATCAGAGGGATTAAGTTGTTTTTTCTACTTGAAGAACAATAGAGTTATTGAAGAATGTATGATAATACAGAGTAATGATGGATTCCCCAAAATGGTATACAACCAATGGATAAACACATTCTCCAAATACATGTCAGTAGCTGCGTTTGGTGATGGAGTTAATCATATGTGTTTCTCTACATTCTCTATGCATATAATGTTCTTTGCAGAGCATGGCAAAAACACAGCCTTATTGGTTTACCAAGCAGGTGGAGTTAATAACGGTATTACATATAACGATTTTATGAACAAATGGAGCAAATGAGATATATTAAAAAGGCACTGCAAATATCATTATTTATGATTGCTTTTCTTACAATGCAGTCATGCTATACCACTCAACGCGTTGATCACTATGTGTCTGTTATAAACGATTTAAATGATGAATACATAGGTAAAACAAAAGAGTATATCATAGAAAACTTTCCAGTCTCTCCAACTGGTGTTAAACGTTTGGACAATCAATATGAAATACTTATATTTGAAAGATACCGAAATCAACTTGTTGGTTATGGTATAACAAAATTCCTTTTAAAAAATGGGGTATGTTATAAAATAGAAACGAATGAATACAAAATAGAACAGCGATTAGAAAAAGTAAGCATTTTTTGATTGACCTATTATTGTTTTAGAGTCTGTCAATAGGCAATATGCATTCTTGTTATTCAATATCAAAATAGTATGGGGCGACTTCAAATCACCCCATACTCCGCTTATTTGTCGATATATGATGCTACAAAATAGACAATCGAAATGATCGTATAAAGAAAACACGGCAAGAATATCCAAAGTAAAACCTTCCCCCAACCATTCGAAAACCACACACCTTCATTCCTTGGCATCATATTAGACATGTCATAGAAATGGCGGACGAGAATTTCCTTATTTATTGCTGTTCGCTAAAATTCTAAGAAGCACAGATCCTCCGCCCGAAGTCCTCTGAAAATGGGACTCCGGGCTTGTTTTACCGAACAGCAATAAAAGTTAAACTTTATTTGGACTTTACAATTCTGCATTTGGCCATCCATATTGTTTGGAGGGTAAATGTAATATGCATCTGTCGGAAAACTGGCATAGCAAGGAAAACGACTGTCGCTTATCCCAAACTCAGGTGTACTTTTATATTATTCTGAGTGCAAAAGTAGGGAAAACGCCGATAACGCCTTTGACACAAAAGTGTATTTCCGAGGTGGATGGCGGAAGAATTACACTTTTGTGTATGTCCGAATAAAGCTCATTTGCCTGTAATTGCTAACTGTCTTACCCTGTTATTGGCTGATGCCGCCTCTCTGGCCATAATCAGAGATGTGCCCACATTGTTTGATAGTCTGGGTGATATCGACCTAACCACTGTCCTGTCTTCTCCCCTAATGTCTATGACCGGGCGTAATCGTCAGGTCAATCAGCAGAGCGCGTTAGTTCATCTCCATAGGTACACCTATATATAATAAACGACTGAAGCATCGCAAGCAAATCGTTGCTGGCGACACTTCAGTTGTGATGTCTGTCTTTGCGTCTGTTGCTTATGCGCACCTATGCGTTTAGCTCGTTGATTTGTCTTATTACCTCATCGTTGCTGCGCTGCATTTTCGAGAAGATGCGATAGGCGAGGACGATGCCGCCGATAGCACCAATGATACCGCCTACAATACCGGCATATATGGAATTTTGTTCAAACTCGAAAGCCTCCGCAGGCAGATGTGTCAGCGCCTCGATGCCGCTCCACACCAGCCACACCACGATGGCAGGTATCTCAAACATCATCTGGATGACGCGCAGACGCTTCATGTGTGTGAGTTTTGTGATTGTGGTGACCAGGTTGTTCCGGCTATAGTCAGCATCGCTCAATGCAGAGATGTTGATACGATAGTCGGCGAAGACGTCTATGACCAATACCGTCATGAGGAAACCGTAGTTCAGCCATGAGAGGTTGGCATACATCTTGATGCCCAGCCATGCGATGGCGATGAGGGGCAGAGAGCATATCTCTATGTAAACAAATTTCTTAATCCACGACATGCTGCTTTTCATCGACTTGATGATGAGTTTTTCGTTCACTATCTTCTGCTTGTCGAGCTGCTCCTTGAATTGTGCCATCTGTGAGCGTATAATCTCGAGCTCGGTATAATTCTGGTTGTTCTCCATATTTGTTACTGATTATTCGTTAGACATATTCTTCAGTTGCACTCTTATCCTTGCCAGCCTCACCGACACGTTCTTTGCACTTATGCCGACGATTTCGCCTATTTCGCCGTAGCTTATTTGTTCGAGCCACAACAGGATGATGGCTCTGTCCAGTGGCTGCAGCCGGGCAATGCGCTCGTGCAGTATTCTCACTTGTGCGGTTTCCTGTTCCTGACTGTCAAAATAGTCGACATCCATAGACAGCATAGCCCTGTTGCGCCTGCGCTTCTTGCGGTCTATGGTGATACAGGTGTTGAGAGTCACGCGATATATCCAGGTCTTGATATCGCTCTTGCCTTGGAATGAATCATAGCCGTTCCATAGCTTTACCAGCACCTCTTGAAAGAGGTCAGCCACCTCGTCGGCGTCGTTGGAGAACATGTAGCACACCGCATATATTGTGCTGCGATTGTCCTTGACGACCTGCGCGAATTGTTGTTCTTTAGGATTCATATCATTATTGTTCAAATCTTTCTAATCCTTAGACTCGCACTTCCCGGTGTTTGCTACAGCGAGGCAGTTATTTTTTTTCATTTTTTTGTTGACATTCCTCCTTGATGCCGTCACCCCGAGCCACTCTGCTCAACCTTCCCGAAACAAAAAAATGGGGGAGGGAAGTCCCGAATACCACGAAAAATGTATAACCTTGTACATTGTAGTCTACAATCACCTTAAGAGCAGCATAGGGTAAGAACTCCAGCGAGCAGTCCTTCTATCGCAATTTCCGCAAGTTTGCCGGCATGGCGCCCGGCGAGTGGGATGTCAGGATGCGACTCTGACCTCCCTCCTTCGCGTCTTTGTCTGTGGGGCTGGTGGCGCCTGCCGGTTCCTTTTCCTTTCTTCTCTTTCTGCCCGACTTATCTGTCCTGTGCCATACGCTTCACGCCGTTCATGATATACAGCCCGCGCTGTGGAATGGATGGGAGTCTGCGTCCGTCTATTCCGTAGATGGCTGTGCTGCGGTTGGCGTTCTGCCCGGTGGGGTCTGTTGTGGTCTCGTCTATCTTGGTCGATTCCGACGGTGTCTTCCTGTACAACACGATTTTCCGGCGCAGGGTGTTGGCGTTCCATCTGTCCAGCCAAGCCCCGTTTCTCTCCACATCTACGTGTATCTCGTATGTACCCTCCGCCATACCGGCCAGGTCCACCGTGTGGCGGGTCATACTCGTCAGGTTGGTCTCGTTGTTGCGCGGTATGCTTACGCTGTAGCCCTTGCTTGTATATACCGTGGCGCCAGTGGCCGTGTCTACCATCCTGTAGCGTATTTGGGTCTTGCAGGTGGTCTGCGTCATGTATTTGGCATAGCCCGATATGCCCAGAGTCACCTTCGGCATCTGCGCCAGGTCAAAGTGGTGCGACGCCACGCCGTTGCCGTTCTCGTCGAGCAGCTTTACCGAGGTCACCGTCACGCGCTCTGAGTAGTTCTGCGGCAACACCTCTATCAGGAAGTCCTCGGGCACGGCGATGTCGTATACCGCCGGGTCTTTGGTTTCCAGATTGTGGTCAAATTTGAGTGTCATCCTGTATTTGCCGGCTTTGAGCGCAAAGCTGCCGTTGGTCCCGGTATACGAGGTCATAAACTTCACTATCCACGGAGTCGTCGTCAGGCGTTGCGCCACCATGTGCATCAGATAGGCATTGGGCACCACGTAGGTCTCGCCTTCCAGACTGCCCGTCCCGTGCAGCACCACCTTCAGCTCGCCTCTTGCCTGGCGTCTGCTCAGGTTGGATATGTTCAGCTGGATGCCCGTCATCTGACTGCTGTATTCATAGGCAGGCTCCAGTATTTCGGGTTTGCCCGCGAGCAGCAGATGGGGTTTGTTGTCGTCTTGGACCAGGGTCACTTTGCCATTGTCTACAACCATCGGCACGCTGTTGCCGTTGACCATGGTGGTCCAGTCGCCCCATTTGTCGGTGGCGGCGTCTATCCTGCGGCGACCCAATGGGCGCAGATAGTATGTGCCGTCGCCAGGGCCGTCTATCTCGCTGAGGTCAATTCCCCACCAGTCGTAGTCGTAACTGTACGACCCGTAATAGGTAGACCATGTCTGCGTGCCGGTGATGCCAAAGACGTGCAGACAGGTGCCGTCCTTGTCAAAGAGGCCTATACCCAACTTGCCGGTATAGGCACCGTCCTCGTTCTGCGCCAGATTGCGAGCGCCTACGCCTTTGAGTTGCGCCGGTATATAAGAAGAGGTGGTAAGCCCTTCACTCACCTTGAACTGCAGTCCTTCATCGTTGTTTATCGAGAGCACTACGGGTTTGGGCTTGAGCGGCTCTATGGTGCCGTTGTTGGGGTGTATCAGCAGCGCTATCTGCTTCTCATAGTAGCGGCCGTCGCTGTTGTATCCTCCGCCAGCCGTCGCAGCCGTGTTGATGTCAAAGTAGCCGTTGTCCAGACCTCCCCATCCCCAGTTGACATGCACCAGACCGTTCTCGTCATAGCCGTCATACACAAAGGCATGGTCTCCACCGGTCATAAACAGCGGACACCCCAACGACAGTTCGTTGTATACGACCTGCAGAAACTCTCCGCCGGGGAGCAGGTCTTTCTCGAGCTGGCGCACAGTGCAGTCATAGTAGTATTGCAGCGCGTTCCACACCTTGCTTTCGTCACTGAGGGTTCCGTTCACGCCGTATGTGGCGCGCGCCAGTTTGCCCAGGTCGCGCATCAGCACTCCCACAGCCTGGGCCTGGGCTATGCTGTAGCCGCCATTGCTGTAGTTGTCTATCATGTTGTCCCAGTCGTAGTAGTCGTATGCCATGGCTCCTTCGCCCTTGGTCACTCCCTGAGGTCTCATCTTCGGCCACTTGTGAGCCGACAGCACCTGGGCTGCCGCCGTGATGGTACATCCGGTATAGGTCGACTTGCCGCTGCTGCTCTTGGGCGTGTAGTAGTTGTAGGGATATTCCTGGCTCCACTCTGCGCTTACCAGTGGCTTTACGCAGGCTTTGGGCCTGTTGGCGTAGACCGGAATCACGTTCGCCTCGTCTGTGCGCACACTCTCTACAGTGCGTGCATAGCTGTCCAGCAGCGCCTTTAACCCATCGGGCATGTTGTCGGTGTCCAGCCTGCCCTTGTCGCTGTAACCCAATACGCCGCCCACTCTGTCGTCGGCAGACACGATGACAAAGCCTTCACCCTCCTGGCTGTTAAGTAATGATTAAAAAATAACTTGGTACATTTTTGTGTCCTCTCTATAAAGTAACA
>CAVACC010000055.1:0-20986 GCA_963587495.1 Clostridia bacterium
CCTTGAGCGAGGCCTTTCACAGGAGCTACCAGCAGCATGAACAATACCATGCAAACCTGGAACATAAGTGATTTGTTTTGCATAAAATGAATTTTTAAGTTTATAATTGTATTTACTATTGTTATTCTCTGTCAACTAAAAGAGGGGCTTCAAGCCTTCCCATTTCACATCCCAGTTGCCATCTTGTGGGAAACCAGGATTGGGATGAACACTTCCGTCCCAGCCTGCACACATCATGGCTACTGCCATCAGGTAACCTCCATTGCCAGGAAGATAAAGACGAAGACGACCATCCTGATAATTATGACCACTTACCAAATAGGTGTTCTTCTGCTGCTTCATCAGCAAGGCTCCTACTGCATTCTCGGGCTCACCCATGCGGGCGGCTCCCATAGCCATCATCGGATAATCCCATCCCCAGGATGTCTCCCACTTCCAGTTCTTCCAAATCCACTGCTCTGTCTTCTTCATCATGGCAAAGTCAATCTGACGACTGTTGTATGGGAACAGACCTATCGCTCCCATCACTGCTGGGTGATCGCTGTACATCTTTTCATTCTTATAGGTATCAGGTTCGGTCTCTGCTGCGAGATACAGACTGTCCTTGGATGCCAATGGAGATATCTTCTGAATGACATCATCCCAATGTGCATTGCGCTCCTTGCCCAATCGCTCGCGCCAGGTCTGTGCAATCTGAAGGGCACAATGCCACTGGCTCAACTCGAACGGAGGATTGATGGTTGTTGCTGCTGGCAGAGTTTCCTGAGCTGCTATGCAACCACGAAGTATATAGCGGTCGTTCTGCTTGTCGTAATCGGCAAAGTCGCCCATAAATTCAGCGGTTTCATCGACCAAACGTGCATATTTCTGCAAGAGTGCAGGTGTTGGGTTGGCACGATAAAGCAACTCAGCCAAATAAATGAGGTGAGGCTGTTGCCAGATCAGGAAACTTCCCACTCCTGAAGGTGCCTCGCCTACCCAAGGGTCGGTCATCTTCATCCAGCGCACTCCCTTGAAGCCCTGTCGCTCGGCTATCTTGCGGGCATTGGCTTCTGCCTTGAAATACCAGGAAAGTGAACGTTCCAACATCTCGGGGTGTCCCCAAAGAGCAAACTGTGCCTGATGCCAAAGAATCATCTCCAAATGAAATTTGCCAAACCATGAATTATAGGTGAGTCCTGTCTCCTGTGGAGGTGTCTCGCCTGCATCCTGAATGGCGAGCAGATACTGGCTCAATACTACGCGGCGCTCCATCTCCTTGGCACGTGGGTCCTTGCAGTTGGAGAAGTCTGCCATACCTCCCTTTTTCCAATAACCCATCCAGTATGCCTTGGCTGCATCGGCAACATCGGCAAAATTTTTGTTGGCTGTAGATGTCTGCTCTGCATATTCGCAGGTAAGTTTCAGGTCAGAAGACTTGGCTTGCAACTGATAGAAGTTCTTGCCCTTCTGCTTCAATTTAGCAGCTCCTTGCCATCTTAACATCACAAAATATACGGTTTCATCGATTATTCTCTTTAAAACTGCAGAGTTGGATGTTTGAGCAACAAGCATTGTAGAATGCAACTTATCCTTAGTCCAGTCGCAGGCATCATCACAATGTCCACCAGTAGGATAAGCGAAGCGTACATCCACAGCGATGGTTCCCTTAGACTGTATGTGGGTAGCTATCATATCGAGAACAGGATCGCAGGCTGTTTCCACCTGGTAAGTCTTACCTTTATATGTAAAGCTGCTCTTGATTATACCTTCCCACATGTTCAGAGTCTGGTCTATCTGCTTGATCTGCTTAGGATCAGTGCCCAACGACAAGCCCAATGTACCCAAATGCAGACGATGAGGGTTTACACGATACCAGTCGCCGGCAGCCTTGGCTCGTTTGTTGTCCTTTACCTGTGTGGCATAAGGTTCCTTGCGGCCTCTGCCAAAATCGTAATAACGCCAGCTTTCCTCTGGTTGATAGTTCTCTGGATTGGCAAAAGAATGCCAACCCCAATCGCTCATAGTTCCCAATGGCACACCATGAGAATAAGACTTAGGGAAAGACTGTAAGCCTGTGCCATCAACTGTCATGGCAAAACCACCATTACCTACAGAGAGCGAGTTGAGCGAATCCATTGTTGTAACATGTGGATTGTTACGCTCTACCACCTTCTTTCTATCGATGGGTTGCTGAGCCATAGAACTCAAAGCAAACAACAGGCAAATGCTTAAGATTAATTTTTTCATTTGTTTTTAGCTATTTTTCGATGGCAAAATTACCGCTTTTCACATATTATAGCTATACAAAATTGTACACTATCATATATTTCTATTCTATCAGATGTATTTTATGCATTCTAAGAAGAATAAAGTTCTGTTTATTAAATGAACAGACAGGCTTTCTGTATCAGTATACTGAACTTTAACAAATTCAGAAGTTATCACTTCCTTTGATCGTTAGAAGTTATAGCCAACAGCCTTATTCGTTGAATATTAACCATAAAGCGTATGGCTTTAACTTAGCTATCATTCCTATAAAAACGGAAAAGGGACGATCTCATCGCGAGTTCGTCCCTTTTTTACTAAAAATAATTCTTATTTACCGAAATGTATGTACTGTACTAAAACAATCTTTACTTGTAAGCTGCTGACCATTTTACCAAATAAAATCTATTGTTTCAAAAAACACATCTTCTATGGTAAAATACAGATTTAGTGTTAATAACCTGGCAACTGAGTCAGGTTAGGGTTGTCAACCATTGGATGACCAGCACTCTTGTTTGCAAAAGGAAGTAATTCGCAATGATTTTCCTCATATCCATAATACAAGCCATCACTTCCGTCAGCAGCCTCAATCCAATTAGGATAAGTTCCTCCATTCTCTGACTTTCCAGTAGGCTTGGTATAAATGATATTACCAATCTGTAAAGCCTTAGCACCACCAGAGAAACCAACAGACTGGCGTGCCTTTACATTGAATGAGCTGTTATATGCCTCAAACATATTGACTGGATACCATTTATCGCCATTATTCACTGCTATTCCATGCGCTTGAACAATTTCTGCCAACTTTGCCTGATTAGGAACGGTCTTTAATATTTCAATTTCGTGAGCATCTGTAATGTCAATATATTCAACTGCCAAGAACTCGTCGCCATATACCTGCGCATCTTTATGAAACTTGTAAAGACGATAAGTAGCAACATTAGCATATGCTCCTCGTTTATCGGACAAATCCTTCATATCCTGCTTAGTCTGTGCAATTTCCTTAGCCAAACGTCCCATACGAATCAAATCTGTACGGAGCATAAACTCTGTAGCAAATTCCCACTTTCTTTCTTGAGCCAAAGCATCATCGAAGGCTGTTTGAGTTGAAGGAATCTCCATATCAGCAATTCCTGCACGTTCACGAACTTCCTTCAAAGCATTCTTTGCTTCAGAAGTCGGTCCGTTATTCAAGAAATTCTCAGCCTCTGCATACATCAGGAGCACATCTGCATAACGAAGAATTGGAATATTCAAGTTACGTTTGCTCGCATCTTGTGCCTCTACACACCATGAAAGGCGGAATTTGCCCGACATGATACAAGAATATGTGGTACCAACATCTACCCATGTGTCATTCTTGGCACCTTTGTTCAAGAAATAAATGCTATAAGAAGTACAATTGACATCTCTACGAGTATCTTTCTTGTCAAAAGAAAGATAATAAGTAGGCAAAATAAACTGCATAGCTTTGCGAGAACCAAACGTGCCGCCTCTTGAACCAGGATGTGCATAAACTTGGAATTTAGAGTTGGTCTCTGAACCATATTGAGCTAAAGAGAGAAGCATCTCAGAATTAACAGAGGTCAGATTACGCTGATCAAAGTTATACCATAAATTCTCATAACCACTCTTGCCGTTAGCTGCTTTTACCAAATAGTTTTCACCTTTATTAATAATAGCCTTGCAAGCATTGTCTGCAATCTGATACAATTCCTTTACTCGTTCTGCATCATCACGACGCTTCACTTGCATGGTATTAACGTCATTGGTCTCAAGATTCCAGCGAAGAGAATAGCCACCAGCATATAGCGCTGTACGTGCAAGTAAAGCATAAGCTGCCTGCTTAGTAAAGCGTTCTGTTGTTGCATATCCGCTCTCAGAGAACCATGGCAAATAATCAACCGCCTGCTGAAGGTCTGCAATTATCTTATCATAGATTACATCACGTGAAGTACGCTTTGGATACAAGGCCTCATTCTTATCTGAAATATCATCCATAGGCAACCAACGAGCTGGCACATCACCATAAACACGTATTAAGTTAAGATAACCGAAAGCACGAAGGCACAAAGCCTCACCTAACATCGAGTTACGCTTATCGCTCTCCGTCATTTCACTCAAGTTTTTGATGGCTATATTAGCTTGCTCTATTGCACCATACTCTTCATTATATACTCCTGTCAAAGTCGTAGGAGTAGTAGCATCATACTTATAGTTACAAATATTATACTTAGAGTTGTTTGTTGTTCCATCCTCACATGAATGCATAACACCATCACCCATGCCCATTTGATAATAAAAATCGCCTGGAACAATACCTCTATAACACCCTTGTACGAACAAGTCTGCATTTGTTTCATTCTGAAAAGCAAACTCTGTATCGTCAGATTTATAAGCCTCCATATCAAGCCAATCGTTACAAGAGGTCAATCCGATTGTAGCCATTACAGCCACGAATATCTTATTTATCTTCATTACTTTTCGTATTTAATATTTTACACTTAAACTTAGAATGTAACATTCAAGCCCACAACAAAGCTCCTTGAGCGAGGGTAAGTAGAACTGTCATAACCAGGAGTTGTAGCTACACCATTTGCAGCAGACACCTCTGGATCATAACCATCATAACCTGTAATTGTTGCCACATTATAAACTGTAAAGTAGATACGGGCATTGCTGATATATGCCTTGTTCACCCAAGCTTTAGGGAATGTATAACCCAAAGTAATCTGCGACAAACGTAAATATGAACCATCTTCTACATAATAAGAAGAAGGATAAGTGATACAATTGGTATTCACCTTGCTTGGACTCCATGTACGAGAAGCTTCATTTGGATTTAATTCCTTCAAACGAGCTAACGTAGTCGCAGTTTTACCTGTCGTTGGATCTATGAGACGATAATAGTTGTCACCAAATTCTGAAGGAACATTTTGGAACATGGCGTATGGACTCAAGCTATGCTTAGTGGCATTGTAAATGTCATTTCCTATCGAGAACTTCATAAACATGTTGAAATCGAAGCCTTTATAGGTGAGCGTATTATTGAAACCACCAACGCAATCAGGTGTACCGTTACCTATCTTAACCATCTTTTTTGTAAACTTGGTTCCATCCTCGTTGTCTGCTGCAAACTTGATGTCACCAGGCTGGATATTTGTCTTATCTACAGAGACTACACCTTCTTTAAGTACAAACTTACCATTTACTTCTTCGAAATCATCGGTTGTATAGATACCTTCGTATTTATAACCATACATATCTCCCAACTCTTGACCTACTGTTGCATAATAAGTTACAGAACCACTTCTGTTACCACCAACAGTGAACACTTTACTGTCTTGTCCGTTTTCCAAAGAAATCACCTTTGACTTATTGAAAGATAGATTCAAATCAGAAGTCCAACGGAAATTCTTAGTCTGTACATTGACTGTATTCAAAGTAAATTCCCAACCACGATTGCGCATCTTACCAATATTCTGATATTGGTATGAATAACCTGTACTTGCAGGGACAACACTCTGCATCAACAAGTTGCTTGCTTCGTTGTTATACCATTCAGCAGTCAAATTAATACGACTGTTAAGAAAAGATACGTCCACACCAATATTGGTGGAATTTAAAGATTCCCACTGCAAAGCACTATTTCCAAGTGTACCACTCAATGCATAAGCTGGATTAGTGGTACTGTTATTCATAGGATAGATGGTCTGTGACACGTTGGTACGATACAGATAATCAGAAATATCATTATTTCCTGTAGCACCATAACCCACACGTAACTTCAAACTACTAACCACATCATTGATCGGTTTATCCTTAAAGAATTTTTCCTCTGAGATACGCCAAGCACCTGCAATAGAAGGGAAATATCCCCACTGATGACCACGAGCGAACTTGGAAGAACCATCAGCACGAAGAGATGCTGTCAATATATAACGTTCGTCGTAATTGTAATTTAAACGACCGAAGAAAGAAACGATTCCACTATGAGAATGTCCCGAGCTTTTTTCCTTTACATTAGCTACAGAAATATCATCCAAGCCATGGTTAGGAACAGGGAACTTATTTAAGGTCATAGAATTACTCTCTGACTCAGAGTAAGTCGTTTCTTGACCCAACAAAGCTGTTATTTTATGCTTCTTTGCAAAAGTTTGGTGATAATTCAATGTATTAGTAACTTGCCACTTATAGCTTTCACTATTACCTATACTACCGTTAATACCCGTATTAACAGGATCCATGATGTAAGATGTAGATCTTTCATCTGCAAAAGAAGTTGACTTGGCATTGCTCCAAGTATAACTACCTGCTGTACGCCAAGTAAAATGTTTCAAAAAATCAAATTCCAAGCCAGCATTAACAGTAAAAAGACGTGAATGTTTCTTACTTGTTGAAGCAAGGTTTTGAATCAAAGGATTAGCAGTATCGTAAGAAGAGTCAAGGCTGGAAAAGTCTGGATAAGTCTGTTCGTTAAGCAGTTGATCCAGAGTAAACATAGTACCTCCTGTAATAGGTTGAAGAAGGACACTCTTCATTCCGGAATAAGCTCCTCCACCATGTACACTACGTCCACTAAACATTGTGTTCACATCTAAACGGATTCCTTTATAAAGCTCAGAATTAACCTTTGCACGGAAAGAGTTCTTTTTGTCATTATGGTTAGCCAACAATCCATCTTGATTATAATAATTGTAGCTCAACATTACCTGAGTCTTATCGGTACCGGTAGTAATATTAATGTTGTGATTTTGCTTGAAAGCAGAACCGCCAAACACTTCATCCTGCCAATCTAAAGAAGCTGCATTTGCATAATTACTTTCTATACGATCATAAACACCCGTATAAAAATCAGCTTCATCAGTTGCCTTACCATTATCAAACACATTACTCCAAATGGAAGCCTTACCATTCAAAGCTGCCATCTCATACTGATATTTAACAAAATCAGCAGCATTACTCATCATATCCAACTTCTTAGACAACACATCAAAAGCAAAATAAGTGTTATAGTTGATTTGCGTCTTACCTTTATGACCTGATTTTGTCGTAATCAATATAATACCATTAGATCCACGAGCACCATAAATCGCAGTAGAAGAAGCATCCTTCAAAACATCAATACTCTCAATATCATTTACATCAATATTCTCCAAGGCATTGCTCATTTCGAAGCCATCCACAATATACAGTGGCTCTGAGCCTTGAGTTAAGGACATACCACCACGAACTGTTACAGTAGAACTGGAACCAGGTGCACCACTTTTAGAAATGATATTAACGCCCGCAGCTTTTCCTGCTAAAGCTTGTGCAGCAGAAGTAACAGGTACATTTACCAGTTCCTTACCATTTACAGAAGCTGTTGCACCAGTCAAATCTTTCTTTTTTACCTTAGCATAACCAATAGAAACAACCTCATCGAGCATCTGAGCCTCGGGCTCAAGCTGTACATTGATCTGTGTACGGCCCTTGATGTCGACTGTCTTGGTCTTATAACCTACATAAGAAATAACCAAAGACTTGGCAGATGAAGGAACGGTGAGCTTAAAGTTACCATCTACGTCGGTAACAGTACCTGTATTACCGGGAACAACTTTTACCGTCGCACCGATAACAACATCCATGTCATCCGTCACTTGTCCTGAAATAGTCACCCCTTGAGCGAGGCCTTTCACAGGAGCTACCAGCAGCATGAACAATACCATGCAAACCTGGAACATAAGTGATTTGTTTTGCATAAAATGAATTTTTAAGTTTATAACATTTGAATTTGTTTCTGTTTTTAGCAAGTTTCATTCTCCGTCAACTATAAGAAAAGTGGCTTAAGGTGCGTTCCTTGTACATCTCGGCACATCGACCACTTCTGCTAAGGTTTTATCGGCAGAAGATGCACAATCTGAATATTGCAAATTGTTTTAGCTATTTTGATGCAAAATTATTGTTTTTTACATATTACAACTATATGAATTTGTACACTTCCATATATTTCCATTCAATCTAAGTAAATGTTCGCACCATGACCATGCGCTGGGCACTCATTGACCATGCGTTGGTCCCTCGGTGAACACGCGTTGATCCCTCGATGAACATGCGCTGGGCATATGTTGCCCAGCACGTGGTCAACGAGTGCCCAAAATATGGAACGGCTTTTGGGCACTCTTTAAACATATCATCATTAACCCATTGTCGGAACGTACATGCGCTGCCTTTATTTAATAGCTTAAGCCAACGTATAAGGGTATATAAAGAGAAAAAGTATCTTAGGATTTTTCCTTTTACCCTAAGATACTTTCAAAAGTTCCTAACCAACTACTTTCTATATATTCCGAAGCTATACCTAAAACATCTGTGCCACACGCTTCACTCCTGCTACCAAAGCATCAACCTCTTCCTTGGTATTATAGAGCGCAAAGCTGGCACGAACAGTTCCTAAGATGCCATAACGGTCCATCAGAGGCTGAGCACAATGATGACCTGTACGAACTGCAATGCCAAGGCGGTCGAGAAGTGTGCCCATATCCATGTGATGAATATCACCTACAAGGAAACTTACCACGGCATCCTTGCCTTCTTGCTCTCCAAAGAGTCTGATTCCATCGATGGTTAGCATCTGTTGCATACAGTAGCGTGTAAGTTCTTTCTCGTGCTGGGCAATGTTGTCCATACCAAGAGCCGACACATAATCAATAGCTTTTGCCAAACCGTGAGTAGCCACATAATCGGGAGTTCCAGCCTCGAACTTGAATGGCAACTTCTCGAAAGTGGTCTTCTCGAAGCTCACACTCTCTATCATCTCGCCACCTCCCTGGTAAGGAGGCATACGGTCAAGCCATTCCTCCTTGCCGTAGAGCACGCCGATACCTGTAGGTCCATATATCTTATGACCACTGAAAGCAAAGAACTCGCAATCCAAATCCTGAACATCGACCTTGAAGTGAGGAGTGCTCTGAGCGCCATCCAACATCACGGGCACATCATGCTCATGAGCTATCTTGATCATCTCTTTCACCGGATTCACCGTACCGAGCACATTGCTCACCTGAGTAATGCTGACTATCTTGGTACGTTCGTTGAACAAACTGGCGAATTCATCGATGTTTATCTCTCCCTTTTCGTTAATAGGGATCACACGGATGGCAATGCCTTTCTTGGCTGCCTGCAACTGCCAAGGCACAATATTGGAATGGTGCTCCATCGTAGAGATGATGACCTCGTCGCCCTCTCTCATAAACCCATCACAGAAAGAGGAGACAACGAGATTCAGACTCTCGGTAGTACCACGGGTAAAGATGATTTCCTCTACTTTGGGAGCATTGATAAACTTGCGTACTGTCTCGCGGGCAGCCTCATGAAGATCGGTAGCCTGCTGAGAAAGGTAATGCACACCTCTATGCACATTGGCATTGACATTAAGATATTCGTCACGCATAGCATCAAGCACACATAATGGCTTCTGTGTGGTAGCAGCATTATCGAGATAAACCAAAGGCTTGTCGTATACCGTTCTCGAAAGAATCGGGAAATCGGCTCTTACTTTGTTAATATCATACATATTTTTAAGAAGTTAACTCCTTTAACTACATATTATTACTTGCAAAGCTTGCATCCCTCACACTTGTTGAGCTCACCACGGAAGCGTTTTTCTACAAGATGATGAAGACGATCACGAAGAGGCTCCAGTTCCATCTTGTCAATAACTTCGTTGATAAACGCAAACTGAAGAAGCAACTTTGCCTCCTCAAGGCTTACACCGCGCTGCTGCATATAGAACAAGGCTGCATCGTTGAGCTGACCGACAGTGCTGCCATGCGCACACTTCACATCGTCGGCATATATCTCCAACATAGGCTGGGTGAACATACGGGCAGTCTTAGTGGCACAAAGATTCTGATTGGTTTCCTGAGATGTTGTCTTCTGGGCACCATGACGTACCAGCACACGACCAGCAAAGGCTCCTCGGGCCTCACCATCGAGTACATATTTATAAAGTTCATTGCTGGTGCAATGACCCACCTGATGATCAATGAGTGTATTGTTATCCACCACCTGGTTCTTGTCGGCAATCACACAACCATTGCAGAAGCACTCAGCTCCCTCGCCCTTGAATACGAGGTCGAGACGGTTGCGGGTGATACCATTATGAAGGGTGATGACGTTATGGTTTACACGGCTGTTAGCCTGCTGCTCGATATAAACATTGCTGACACGACGGTTCTTGTAATGAGTCTCCTCCAGACAATAGAGGTCGAGACTGGCATTCTCGCCTACAAATGCCTCGATAACCTGGGTTGCGAGGAAGTTCTTGTCATCGGCTGCATGGTCGCAGAAGAGGAACTTAGCCTCAGCACCCTGTTCCATGACGATGAGAACACGGCGGTTTACCATCAAATCTACATCCGAACGGAGAATATTGATGACCTGAATGGTTCGCTCCACCTTCACGTTCTTTGGTACGTAGATAAGCAAGCCATCCTGTGCCAGGAATGTATTCAATGCCGTGATGCCATCTTCATCGGTTTTGGCAATCTTGGCATAGTATTTCCCGATGAATTCAGGGTTTTCTGCAGCAATCTTGTTCAAAGAGTCCACGATAACACCCTCTGGCAACTCTACCTTTGGCAATGCCTTGCAATAGAAAGCATCGTTCACCACGAAGTAGAGCGAAGTGCTCAAGTTAGGCACATCGCAGCGAAATGCCTCGTATGGATCTACCGGAATTTCCAGGCGATTCAAGTTCAAGCCATAGTCTGGCTCGAAGATGGCGCTCATATCTGTGTACTTATATCTTTCTACCTTTCGGGAAGGGAAGCCCAGGCGACGGAAGTCCTCGAATGCAGCATCGCGCACCGCATTGAGCACCTCAGCACTGTTCTTCTTGATCATTCTCGAAGAAGACTGATACAAGTCTAAATATTGTTTTTCTGAAAGCATAGCCATCCTCCTTATTATTTCTCATCTACTTCAGCCTTGATCCAGTCGTAGCCACGAGCCTCAATCTCCTTGGCAAGTTCAGGACCGGCAGTCTTCACGATTCTACCCTTATAGAGTACGTGAACCACACTTGGCTTAATCATATCGAGCAGACGCTCATAGTGAGTGATGACGATAGCAGATGTCTTGTCGGTATGCATCTTGTTCACACCGTCAGCCACGATACGCATCGCATCCACGTCGAGACCAGAGTCGGTTTCATCGAGGATAGAGAGCTTTGGCTCCAGCATAGCCATCTGGAAAATCTCGTTGCGCTTCTTCTCACCACCAGAGAAACCTTCGTTTACAGAACGGCGAGCCAACTTGCTGTCAAGCTCCACCAACTCGCGCTTCTCACGCATCAGCTTCATGAATTCGCTGGTGTTCAATGGCTCCAAACCCTGATACTCACGCTTGGCATTGATAGCCGCACGCATGAAGTTGGTCATGGATACACCAGGAATCTCTACCGGATACTGGAAAGAGAGGAACAAGCCTTCACGGGCACGGTCCTCTGGCTTCATATCCAGAAGGTTCTTGCCGTTGAAGATAGCCTCACCCTCGGTTACGGTATAGAGAGGGTTACCTGTGAGCACAGCGCTCAAGGTTGACTTACCGGAACCGTTAGGTCCCATGATAGCATGTATCTCACCATCGTTGATAGTCAGGTTGATACCTTTCAATATTTCTTTGCCTGCAATAGTTGCATGCAGATTCTTTACCTCTAACATAATTTTAGTCAATTTTTATTGATTTCATCGAGAATTATGATGATTATCCTACGGTTCCTTCGAGTGAAACACTCAGGAGTTTCTGTGCCTCAACGGCAAACTCCATAGGCAACTTGTTGAGCACATCCTTGGCATAACCATTTACGATCAGGCCGACAGCCTCCTCAGTTGGAATGCCGCGCTGATTGCAATAGAAGAGCTGGTCTTCAGAAATCTTCGAGGTGGTTGCCTCATGCTCGAACACAGCGGTATCGTTTTGCGCATCCATATATGGGAAAGTATGTGCTCCACAATCACTGCCCAACAACAATGAGTCGCAAGAACTGTAGTTACGGGCATTGTCGGCATTAGCTGTGGCACGTACCAGACCACGATAAGAGTTCTGGCTATGTCCTGCCGAGATACCTTTCGATATAATGGTACTCTTGGTATTCTTACCCATATGAATCATCTTGGTACCTGTATCGGCCTCCTGATAATTGTTGGTAACAGCCACACTGTAAAACTCAGCAACAGAGTTGTCGCCACGCAGGACACAGGAAGGATACTTCCAGGTAATGGCGGAGCCCGTCTCTACCTGAGTCCAACTCAACTTCGAGTTGACACCACGCAAGTCGCCTCGCTTGGTCACGAGATTCAAGACTCCACCCTTTCCATGTTCATCACCAGGATACCAGTTCTGAACGGTAGAATACTTCACCTCGGCATTGTCCTTAACGATAATCTCGACAATAGCTGCATGGAGCTGGTTCTCATCACGCATAGGTGCTGTACATCCCTCTAAGTAAGAAACGTAGGCATCGTCGTCGGCAATAATCAACGTACGCTCAAACTGACCTGTATTGCGGGCATTAATGCGGAAATAGCTGCTCAACTCCATAGGACAGCGAACACCCTTTGGAATATAGACAAAGGAACCGTCACTGAACACACAGCTGTTCAAGGCTGCATAGAAGTTGTCGCGATATGGCACTACTGTTCCCAAATACTCTTTCACCAAATCGGGATGTTCCTTGATGGCCTCTCCAATACTGCAGAAAATAACGCCCTTCTCTCGAAGCTTCTCCTTGAAAGTTGTCTTCACCGACACGGAGTCCATGATGGCGTCTACTGCGGTTCCACTCAGAGCCAAGCGCTCCTCCAGAGGAATGCCAAGCTTGTCGAATGTCTTCTCCAACTCAGGGTCTATCTCCTTGTTCTTAGGCTTCTTAGCCAATGGGTCGGCATAGTAAGATATCTCCTGATAGTTGACAGGTGGCACATGTACATGTCCCCACTTTGGTTCCCTAAGTGTCTTCCAGTAATGGTAGGCTTTCAGACGAAATTCGAGCATCCATTCGGGCTCTCCTTTCTTCTGAGAGATAAGGCGCACAACATCCTCGTTGAGTCCTTTCTCTATGATTTCAGTATGCACATCGGTGGTAAAGCCATACTCATATTTCTGGTCTATCACGTCCTTGACAACCTGATTTTGTTCTTTCTCTTTCTCTGCCATTGTTATTCAGAATAACCTTTCGTTATTTTAACCATAAATAGGGATAAACCTCTTGAGGCTCATCCCTACCTTATTATATTATATATATGATAGAGCGAAAGGAAAGATGATTTGACAGAAACAGCGTTTCTTACTCCTCATTTCCTGTTCTTCACTCCTCATTCTCTCTTCATCTGATTAAAGCTTCTGTTCTACCTCGATCTCTGTGAAGGTCTCGATCACATCACCCTCCTGAAGATCGTTATAGTTGACAAGGCTCAAACCGCACTCCATACCGGTAACCACCTCCTTCACGTCATCCTTATAACGCTTCAAGGCTCCGATATCTGCTGTACGAATCACGATACCGTCACGGATAACACGGGCTTTATCCTTGGCATGTACCTTACCCTCGACAACAAGACCACCGGCGATAGTACCCACCTTACTGATCTTGAAGGTCTGCTTCACCTCTACCTGACCGGTAACAATCTCCTTCTTCACCTTGTCGAGCATACCGACCATAGCGCTCTTGATATCGTCGATAGCATCGTAGATGATGGAGTAAGTGTTGATTTCCACACCCTCACGGTCGGCAGCCTTGCGTGCATCAGCAGAAGGACGAACCTGGAAACCTACGATGACTGCATCTGAAGCAGATGCCAGCATGACGTCGTTCTCTGAAATCTGACCCACAGCCTTGTTGACTACGTTCACCTGAACCTTCTCGGTAGAAAGCTTGATGAATGAATCACTCAAAGCCTCAACAGAACCGTCGGTATCACCCTTCACGATGACGTTCAACTCATGGAACTCGCCACGTGCGATGCGGTGAGAAATATCACCAAGAGTCAAGCGCTTCTGAGTACGCAAGCCCTGCTCACGCTGCAGCTGCTCACGCTTATTGGCTATCTCGCGAGCCTCCTGCTCAGTCTCGATAACATGGAACTGATCACCGGCAGTAGGAGCACCATTCAAACCGAGGATAATGGCAGGCTCTGCAGGAGCAGCCGACTTGATATTGGCATTACGCTCATTGAACATCGCCTTCACACGACCCCAAGAAGTACCTGCAAGTACGATATCACCTACCTTCAGAGTACCATTGGCAACCAATACGGTAGATACATATCCACGGCCCTTATCGAGAGAAGACTCGATGATGGTACCTGTGGCACGACGGTTAGGATTAGCCTTCAAGTCGAGCATATCAGCCTCAAGGAGCACCTTGTCGAGCAAGTCATGAACACCGATACCCTTCTTGGCACTGATTTCCTGGCACTGATACTTACCACCCCACTCCTCAACGAGCAGGTTCATGTTAGCCAAGTCCTCACGGATACGGTCTGGGTTAGCACCTGGCTTATCAATCTTGTTGATAGCGAATACCATTGGCACACCAGCAGCCTGAGCATGGGCGATAGCCTCCTTGGTAGTAGGCATCACAGAGTCATCGGCTGCGATGATGATGATGGCGATATCGGTAGCCTGAGCACCACGGGCACGCATGGCGGTAAACGCCTCGTGACCTGGAGTATCAAGGAATGTAACCTTACGGCCACTCTTCAATGTCACACTGTAAGCACCGATGTGCTGGGTAATACCACCCGCCTCACCGGCAATCACATTGGTATTGCGGATATAGTCGAGCAAAGAGGTCTTACCGTGGTCTACGTGACCCATCACGGTTACGATTGGAGCACGTGGAACCAAGTCGTTCTCATCATCCTCTTCCTCGCTCACAGCCTCCTGAACCTCAGCGCTGACATATTCGGTCTTGAAGCCGAACTCCTCAGCCACCATATTGATGGTCTCTGCATCCAGACGCTGGTTGATAGATACCATGATTCCAACACCCATCAAGGTAGAGATGACCTGAGTAACGCTGATATCCATCATCGTAGCCAATTCGCTTACGGTCACGAACTCAGTGAGTTTCAGAATCTTGCTCTCCTTCTGTTCCTGACGAGCCTGATCCTGCAATTTCTCCTGCACAGCCTCACGCTTCTCCTTACGGTATTTAGCACCCTTCTTGTTCTGGCTCTTGCTTGTAAGACGGGCAAGCGTCTCCTTTACCTGGCGTGCTACAGCCTCATCGTCGACCTCTATCTGACGCTGGTTATTGCCCTTGTTGTTATTGTTGTTGTTGTTGTTATTGTTCTTATTCTTGTTTTTATTCTTTTTCTTGCCGCCACCATTATTGTTATTGTTCTGGTTGCCGCCATTGTTATTGTTGTTCTTGCCGTTGTTGCCCTGCGAAGACTCAGCATTGATGTCAACACGCTCCTTATTGATGCGCACACGCTTCTTGCGCTCGCCATGCTGCTGGGCAAACTTGTCCTCACGTTCCTTACGGCGCTCCTCCTTGGTCTTCTTCTTAGGACGAGTGCTCTGATTAAGGGCTGAAAGGTCTATCTTTCCAAGCACCTTAGGCTCATTGGCAGCAAACTTCTGCTCGCTCTTCAGTGTGAAGACCGTATTGGTTGCAGCTGGCTGAGCTGCTACTGGCTGACTGGCAGCCTTTTCTTTCTTAGCTTCAGGCTTGCTTTCCTTCACCTCAGGCTTACTTTCCTTGGCTTCTGGCTTGTTGACAGGCTTGACTTCCACCTTTTCAGGCTTCTTCTCAGCCTTTACTTCTGGCTGCTTGGCAGCAGGTTCAACAGCAGACTTCTGAGTTTTTTCTACTACAGGAGCTGTCTCAACAGGCTTTTCCTCCTTCTTAGGAGCTTTGTTTACTGGCGCAGGACTGACGGCAGCAGTCTCTGTTTCCTTCGCCTCTGTCTTTTTAGGAGCAGCAGACTGAGCAGCATTTGCCTTGCCGATTTGGTCCAGGTCAATCTTGCCCAGCGGCTTAAACTGCTGCTGGCGGCTTGACTCGAGGATGCTCTCGGCGCGGTTGTCCTTAGGCTCTGGTGCACGCTTCTTCTCTTTGGTCTTCTTAGTGAAGAGCTTTTCTGCCTGATTACGAACTTCCTTATCCTGACTGAAGGCATCATTGAGCGCCTTGTATTGTTCGTCGCTCAACTTGAAGTTCAGTTCGGCTTTCACCTCCCCTAATTCGTTTCTTTTTTCCAGGAATTCAACTGCCGTCTGAAGTCCTATGTTCAATTCACGTAGTGCTTTGTTTAATCTGATGCTCATATTTATACTTTCTATCTCCTTCTTTTTTATTTATTAATTTTCGAACTCGGCACGCAATACCTTCAAAACGCTGTCAACAGTCTCCTCTTCGAGGTCTGCCTTCTCAATCAGCATGTTGCGTGGAGCCTTCAGCACCTGCTTGGCGGTATCGAGACCAATACCCTTGATGGCATCAATCACCCACTGGTCAATTTCGTCAGAGAACTCGTCCAGATAGATATCCTCATCAGCATCTGCCTCATTGATTTCACGGAATACATCGATGGTATACTCGGTGAGCATGGAAGCCAACTTGATGTTCATACCGCCACGACCAATAGCCAAGCTTACCTCCTCTGGCTGCAGATATACCTCTGCCTTGTGATTTTCCTCGTCGATATTGACAGAAGTAATCTGGGCAGGAGCCAACGCACGCTGGATGAAGAGCTTGATGTTGCTTGAGTAATTGATAACGTCGAGGTTCTCGTTGCAAAGCTCGCGCACGATACCATGCACACGGCTTCCCTTTACACCGACACAGGCTCCTACAGGGTCTATGCGCTCATCAAAAGACTCTACTGCTATCTTGGCACGCTCGCCAGGCATACGTGCTATGCGACGGATGGCAATAAGACCATCATTGATCTCGGGCACTTCGGCCTCGAGGAGTCGCTGCAAGAAGATGGGAGCTGTACGGCTGAGGATAATCTTTGGATTGTTGTTCTCGTTGTCCACTCTCAGGATGACGGCACGCACGGTCTCACCCTTACGATATACGTCGGCAGGAATCTGCTCTGACTTAGGCAGGATCAACTCATTGTTCTCATCGTCAACAATGAGCACTTCGCGCTTCCATACCTGATATACCTCACCAGAGATAACCTGACCCACACGGTCCTTGTACTTGTTGTACAATGAGTCATGCTCCAGTTCGAGGATCTTGGATGCCAATGTCTGACGAAGGTTCAGGATGGCACGACGGCCAAACTTATTGAAATCAACCTTCTCGCTCACATCCTCGCCGACTTCATAGTCAGCCTGAATCTTGCGTGCCTCAGCCAATGGGATCTCTTTGTTCTCATCCTCCACCTCGCCATCTGCTACAACCACACGGTTGCGGTAGATTTCGAAGTCACCCTTGTCTGGGTTTACGATGACGTCGAAGTTTTCATCACTACCGAAAATCTTGGCAAGCACATTACGGAAGCTTTCCTCCAACACGCTCACCAATGTAGTACGGTCGATATTCTTGGTTTCTTTAAACTCGCGGAATGTATCAATCATACTCGCAGTTTCTTCTTGCATTTTCTTTACTGCCATAGCTTATTTGAAACTTATTACGTATTTTGTATATTTTACCTTATCCATCTGATAGGTATGCAGCACGTCCTGCTTCACAGGGCGCTTCTTGCCTTCTACCTTTACTTTCTCCTCGACACTCACACTGAAGTCGTTGCCATCTACAGAATGCAGAATGCCCTTCACCTTCTTGCCATCAGCATCGAGCACCTCCACCTCCTTACCGATGAAGTTGACGTACTGCTGTGGTACCTTGAAAGGCTGTCCAAGTCCTGCTGAACCAACTTCCAGCTCATAGTCCTCCTCATCACGATTCAAGTGGTCCTCTATAAATCTGCTCAGGGCCACACAGTCCTCTATCCACACACCATCGGCATGATCTATCTCTACGACAATCTTGTCGTCAGGACTGATTTCAATGCTTACCAAGAAATATTCCTTGTCTTGGAGCCATTCGTCAACTAATTCTTTTACGACGTTTTTATCTATCATATATTTCTTATTAAAATAAAATGAGGAACTCTTTGTGAGCCCCTCATTCCACTGAACGTTGCAAAATTACGACTTTTTTTGGTTCTGACCAAAGTTTTTTGAATATTTTATTCTACAACATGCACATTTTTAATCATTTGTGTACCTTTTCGCCCTCTTTTTCGCTGGGACTCAGGAGTTTTTTGTATTCTTCGGGGGTATTGAGCAATCTGACAGCTTCCTTCACCTGCTTGTCATAACGTAAGGAATTCCGGATAGCTCCACCCTGATAATAGTAGGCTGCCACAATATCATTTTCGAGCAAACGCTTGATGTACTGCTTGTTATAGTCGAGATCCTTGGCCACATTGTGACTCAGTTTCTTGGCAAGGGCATCAAATTCCGGCTTCGCGTCATCATAATAACCTTCGAAACGGGCCAGTTTCATCAGGTCTTTCAGATACTTCTCCGTCTCTCTGTCATACTTGAAGTCGGCTTTCAGTACACGAGCCTTAAACTCCTCGTAATCCGCATCGGTAAGAGCAAAATCCTTGGCCGGAGCTATCGTAGGATGCTTGGCTATATAATCCACCTCGTAGTTGAGCATCAGCTCGTTACTGTCGCGTGCTCCTGCCAGATAGTAAGCGATATTGGGCAGCGAGTCGGGCTTTACCTCTACATCTGGCTTCACGCCACCACCGTCACGTACCTCACGTCCTCCTGCTGTATAGAACACCTTGGTAAGCGAATCGGGCACATGTTCCACGTATCCACCCTTGGCATGCTTGTAGTTGAGAGCCTGCACGCATCGCCCGCTGGGAATGTAATACTTGCTCGTAGTAAGTTTCATCTGTCCATTGTAAGGCAAGTCCATCGTAGCCTGAACAAGTCCCTTACCGTACGTGCGCGTACCTAATATAATAGCACGGTCATAATCCTGCAGGCTTCCACTCAATATCTCGGCTGCGCTGGCTGTATTTCCGCTCACAAGCACCACGATAGGCATCAGCGTATCAATAGGTTCCACCGTGGTTTTGTATTCATTGTTGGCACGCTGCAGCTTACCCTTCATCGTCAGCACGACCTTATCCTTGGGCAAGAACATATTCACAATGCTCACCGCCTCGCTTACAGAGCCTCCGCCATTGTTACGCAAATCGAAGACAAGTTTCTTGGCTCCCTGCTTCTTCAAGTCGATAAAAGCACGGCGCACGTCCTTGGCACACTGGTCGGTAAAGGAGTTGAAATTAATATAACCTATTCCACCATCCAACAACCCATAATAAGGAATGAATGGCATCTGTATGGTGCGTCGGGTGAGTTTCACCTTCATCACCTTGCCCGTACTTGGGCGCTTTACCTTAAGAATAAACGACGTGCCGGGCTCTCCGCGAAGACGGTCGCTCACATAGCTCACCTCCTTGCCCTTCATCGTAGAGTCGTTAATACTCAGGATGATGTCACCCTTCTTCAATCCCGCCTCCTGGGCTGGCATTCCCTCGTAAGGCTCGCTGATAACTGTATAGCCCAACTGATAGTTGTATCTCACTACCGAACCTATACCGGCATACTTGCCCGTAAGCATGTTCTTGAGTTCCTTCACTTCCGACTCGGGATAATACTCCGTGTATGGATCAAGGCTTTGCAACATGGCATTAATGCCGTTGCCTATCACCTCATCAGCATCGAGTGTATCCACATACATCATATCCAAATTCTTATAGATAGACGTGAATACATCCATATTCTTAGCTACCACAAAGTCGTGATTTTTCTCCTTTTGTGCCCATGCAGGCATGGCGAGCACCATGGTGAGCACCATTACATATAATTTATTTATCATCTCGTTTATTTATTTCTAAAAACTACACTATGCGTTGAAGTACGCCTTTCGCCTACAAAAATACTCATTTATATCCTAAAAAGAGGCCTAAATTACAAAAAAATGATGTTTTTTTACTGAAAATTCATTTTTTTCTGAAAAAAATTTGGTGGAATAAAAAAAAGTCACTACCTTTGCAACCGCAAATGAGAAATCATTTACCTCTAATGCTTCAATAGCTCAGTTGGTTAGAGCACCTGACTGTTAATCAGGGGGTCGTTGGTTCAAGCCCATCTTGAAGCGCATCAAGCAAAGCCTTGCAAGTCACAAACTTGCGAGGCTTTATTGTTTTTACACACATCATAAGTTGTCCCATTCTGGCACGCCCGACAAGCTCTGAGGGAAGAAGCCTATAGTTTTGTAAGTCTGAAAAGAGAGAATATTAACTAAGCCCACTTGAAAAAGTCGGAAATCTCAACAAACTTACTGAGAAATCAGTTTTGCCTAATGGATGAAACTGGAGTTACAGACACCCTAATTGGGACGAATTAACCATGAAAAAAAATTTCCCTAACTGGGAAAAAAAATTTTCTCAGTTAGGTGATAATTATTGCTCAGTTAGGACATTCAAATTTTGACAGCAGACTTTTCATGAAATATATTTACGAAATATCGGAAGACATACGATATTTTTGTGTCTGACAGCAAAGAAAGGCTTTAGAATATAAAAGCAAAAAGATAAAGGAGGGTGTGTCATAAGCTTCTTAGGATATAGATAAGGCACGGATTACACAGATTACACGGATTTATAGTGCTAATATAAGTAAAGCGATTATCATCTCTCTTAAA
>CAVACC010000056.1:0-20966 GCA_963587495.1 Clostridia bacterium
GAAATAACACCATTTTTATACCGGATTTTTGATTCGAATTTTGAACACCCTACCTTACAGGGCGCCTTGCTGAGTGCCTTTATACCCAGGGCGATGCCCTGGGCTAAGAGCTTCTGCCCTTTCAGGGCGTGCTGCTTATCAGAGCTCCTGACACTTCAGGGCGTGCTGCTTATTAAAGCTTCTGACACTGGGCGTGCTGCTTATCAGAGCTCCTGACACTACAGGGCATATGGAGCAAACATGCGGAAGTTCTATAATATATAAAGGTACGCGCGCGCAAAGATACGAAATGCAGACAAGGAGAATGTCGAAGAGTGTCGCAGAGTGTCGTTTATCACATGACCTAACGAAGCGCTTCGTTACACTCTAAAGAAGCGCTTCGTCAGCAGCTAAGAAAGCGCTTCTTTAAATCACCATGAAGTGCTTCATGAAATTGCATACTTGCGCAGACTGTCAGAACAGACTGTGGAATGGGGATTTCATGATTTTCAGAACAATAGATGCACATCTGCTTTACATGTTGCCCAACTGAACCTGTTCCACAATCGCAGCATGGAAGGGCCTTTCTGAGAAATATAATATTATCTAAAAAAAACAGCAAACTTCGCTCTTTTCTTCTCTTTTTAGTATCTTTGCAGCGATTTATGCCCTGAGGCATCGTAGAGAAAGTAAAATCAAACATTTAAGTTTTAAAACAATAATGAAACAGTACAAATTGGTGGACAATATCTTCGGATGGGTCGCTTTCCTTATTGCGGCCTTCGTGTATTGCTCCACAATTGAGCCGACAGCCAGCTTCTGGGACTGTCCTGAGTTTATCACAACTGCCTACAAGCAGGAAATCGGTCACCCTCCTGGGGCACCTTTCTTCATGCTCTTAGGTAATTTCTTTACTCATTTTGCCAGCGATACCACACAAGTCGCCAAGATGGTGAACACGATGAGCGCTCTGCTGAGTGCCGTCTGCATCATGTTCCTCTTCTGGACCATCACCCACTTGGCACGCAAGCTCATCATCGGCGACTGGAAAGAGATGACCACCGCCAAGATGGTAGGCATCGAGGCATCGGGTATGGTGGGAGCACTCATTTATACCTTCAGCGATACCTTCTGGTTCTCGGCTGTAGAGGGTGAGGTATATGCTTTCTCATCTGCCTTTACAGCCGTGGTTTTCTGGCTTATCCTAAAATGGGAAGACCATGCCGACGAGCCTCACAGCGACCGATGGCTGGTACTCATCGCCTATATGACAGGCCTCAGCATCGGTGTTCACCTGCTCAACCTGCTCTGCATCCCTGCCATCGTATTGGTATATTACTACAAGAAGGTGCCACATGCCAACCTCAAGGGCTCGCTCCTGGCGCTGTTCGTATCTTTCCTGGTAGTCGTTGCCGTACTCTATGGTGTGGTTCCTGGTATCATCACCGTGGGCGGATGGTTTGAGTTGTTCTTCGTCAACACCTTAGGCTGCCCATTCAATACGGGCGAGATTGTATATATCATCTGCTTGGTGGCTTCGGTCATCTGGGGTATCTACGAGACCTTCAACGCATCCGACAAGAACGAGAAGCGACAGAACATCGCCTTCGTCTTGGGCTTCGGCATGCTCGGAATCCCCTTCTACGGATATGGATGGAGCGCTGCCATCACAGGTATCGCGGTGCTCATCGTACTGTGGTTTGTACTGGGCTACAAGCGCAAGAAGGAAGTAGTGGTTAAGGCCGACGAGACTACCGGACTCACCAAGACCAAAGTGCAGCTCCTGCCTCTCATCTCAGCCCGCGTGAAGAACACAGCCCTGCTGTGCATGCTGATGCTGATGATAGGTTACTCAAGCTATGCCCTCATCGTGATCCGCTCGGCTGCCAACCCTCCTATGGACCAGAACTCGCCAGAGGATATCTTCACCCTTGGCAGCTATCTGAGCCGTGACCAGTATGGCGACC
This sequence comes from Clostridia bacterium, assembly GCA_963587495.1. GTDB lineage: Bacteria > Bacteroidota > Bacteroidia > Bacteroidales > Bacteroidaceae > Prevotella. The sequence continues at coordinate 1,947 of CAVACC010000056.1, forward strand.
GTCCTCTGTTCTACGGACAGGCCTATACCTCACAGGTGGCACTCCAGGTAGATGGCGACATGTGCAAGCCGGTGATGACCGAGGGTGCTCCCGTATACCAGCGCAAGGAGAAAGCCAGCAAGGACGAGAAGGACTCATACTTCGTGGTGAGCCACAAGAATAAATATCAGTATGCGCAGAATATGTTCTTTCCACGTATGTATGATGCCGCTCATGCACAGGCATACGAAGACTGGATGGGTGGTGTCAACGGTACGGAAGTTCCTTTCGACCGTTGCGGTGAGAACATGACTGTAAAGGTTCCATCACAGTGGGACAACATACGCTTCTTCCTCTCCTACCAGTGCAACTTCATGTACTGGCGCTACTTCATGTGGAACTTTGCCGGACGACAGAACGACATTCAGGGCAACGGCGAGCCTGAGCATGGCAACTGGATTACGGGCATTCCGTTTATCGACAACGCCATGTTGGGCGACCAGAGCAAGTTGCCTGATGACCTGAAGGAGAACAAGGGACACAACGTATTCTACTGCATGCCTCTGATATTGGGTCTCATCGGTCTCTTCTGGCAGGCATGGTACACCCGCAAGCGCAAGGTGGTGAAGAACGGAAAGGAGACAGAGGAGTTGCTGCCTATCGGTATCCAGCAGTTCTGGGTGGTGTTCTTCCTCTTCTTCATGACAGGTCTTGCCATCGTGATCTATCTGAACCAGGTGCCTATGCAGCCCCGTGAGCGCGACTACGCATACGCAGGATCGTTCTATGCCTTTGCCATCTGGTGTGGCCTGGGCGTAATGGCCATCCTCGACCTGCTGAAAGAGCATGCCAAGTTGAGCGGTACAGCCGTGGCAGCCATCGTGGCAGTCATCACACTCCTCGTACCTATACAAATGGCTTCGCAGACATGGGATGACCACGACCGCAGCAACCGATACACCTGCCGCGACTTTGGCCAGAACTATCTGATGTCGCTCCAGGAGAAGGGCAATCCTATCATCTTTACCAACGGTGACAACGATACCTTCCCATTGTGGTACAACCAGGAGGTGGAAGGTGTAGGCACAGACGCACGAGTTTGCAACCTGAGCTATCTGCAGACCGACTGGTACATCGACCAGATGAAACGTCCTGCATACAATTCACCTTCTGTTCCTATTACCTGGCCACGACTCGACTTCTGCTCAGGAACCAATGAGTATGTGACAGTAGAACCTGAGGCCAAGCAGCAGATTCTCGACTTCTACAAGCAGGATCCCGAGACAGCCAAGAAGCAGTTGGGCGAGGATCCGTTCGAACTGAAGAATGTGCTGAAGTACTGGGTACGCAGCAAGAACCCCGACCTGCACATCATTCCTACCGACACCCTCTACCTCACTATCGACAAGGAGGCAGTAAAGCAGAGCGGTATGATGATGGCTGCCGACAGCATACCAGACAAGATGGTTATCTCATTGGCAGGAAAACGCGCGCTCTACAAGGGCGACCTCATGATGCTCGAGATGCTGGCACAGTGCAACTGGAAGCGTCCGCTCTATGTGGCACTCACCGTAGGTCAGGAGAACTATATGAACTTGGGCGACAACTTCGTACAGGAGGGTCTCGTCAACCGTATCACTCCTTTCACCACCAACAAGCCTGGTGCCAAGAACTTTGATACGGAGAAGGCTTACCACAACATCATGACCCGCTTCAAGTTTGGCAACCTGAAGCAGAAAGGTCTGTATGTGGACGAAACCACCATGCGTATGTGCTACACCCACCGTCGCCTGCTGGCTCAGACAGCCCTGGCGCTCATCGCTGAGCACAAGGACAAGAAAGCCATCGACATTCTGAAGAAAGCCGACGTGGAGATACCTTATTATAATGTTCCTGTCGACTATATGAGCGGCGGTCTCGACATGGCACGAGGCTGGCTCCTTACCGGTCAGAAGGCCAAGGGTGAGGAATACCTCAAGAAGGTATGGACCAACGCCACACAGTATCTCAACTACTACCTCTCGCTCAACGCCGACCGATTCGCACAGGCACAGAGCGACTGCGTACGCCAGATCATGATCATGCAGAGCGCAGCAGAGGTGGCAGGCATGGTAAGTCCTAAACTGGAAGCACAGTATGCCAAGCAGCTCAACGCCCTCTACACACTCTATCACGGACGTGGAGGACGTATGCCTGAGGGGTACTAAAAAATAAGGAGTTAAGGAGTTAACTCCTCAGCGACCGAAGGGAGCGATAACTCCTTAACTCCTTTAACGCCTGAATATTAAACATTTTAAAAAACTCGTCTATGTTTATTGAGCAACCAGCCATATGGCTGAGATGGCTGTATCCGAAGGCAATTTGGAGGATGGATCCGAAGGAACACTCTGTTTACCTGACGTTCGACGACGGACCCATACCCGAATCTACGCCTTTTATCCTCGAGACGCTGAGGAAATACAACATCAAGGCGACATTCTTCATGGTGGGAGAAAACGTGTTGCGCAATCATGACCTCTACAACCAGATTGTGGCAGAGGGCCATCAGATTGGCAACCATACATTCAACCACATCGGAGCCTTCAAGCATCGTGTAATCTCCTACGTGCTCAACACCAATAAGGCCAACGATATCATCCACGCCCACCTCTTCCGTCCGCCACACGGATGGATGAGACCCAGCGAGTACTGGTGGCTGCACCGCACCTACAAGGTAATCATGTGGGATGTGGTAACGCGCGACTACTCCAAGTGGCTGACGGCAGAAGACGTGGTAGACAATGTGAAGCGATACACCCGCAACGGAAGTATCATCACTTTCCACGACTCGCTGAAGAGCATAGACAAGTTGAAGACAGCCCTTCCGAAGGCTATAGAATGGCTCCAGGAGCAGGGCTACGAATTCAAGATATTCAAATAAATGAAGAAAAGAATAAACAGCTATCAGGCTGTGGCAAGTTTCGTAAGAGGTTTCTTCGAGGCTTACGCACGTGGCATCATCGATGCTGTCATAGAGGGCAACGACTTCGAGAAGAAGAACGACCCAAAGGAAATCAAGCAGATGATGCTGGAACACTATGGCGAGGTAAACCAATATTACTTCGACATCATGTTCTCTACCTTGGTACGCCTGAACTACAAGACAGCCGAGGAAGCCAATGAGCGCATGCAAAAGAACTTCGACAGCATGAAGAAAGCCGACCCCACCTTCGAGCCTACCATGCTCGACTACCTGCGCATAGCCTGCAAGAGTCCACAGCTGTACAAGGCGATGGAGGCAGAATACAAGCGCAACTTCACCTGGCTTCTGCAGGGCAAGTTCACTACCCTTGAGGAGCATGTACGCGACTATACCCACGGCATCCTCATCAGTCTGGCCGACGAGCCCATGGCTGTGCACCTGCTTGTAAGGATCATCGTGAAGGCTTATGCCGCCGGACTGAAATGCGGTAGCAAGGAGGGTAAACTGCCCCAGTTGCACATGCCAACTATCCACGGTATGCTGCTCAACAACGTGAACATACTGCTCAATGAAACACCGCTGAAAAGCAGCAGCGAAGACCCTGTGGCTCTTTTCAAAGAGGCATGCAAGGAGGAAGAAGAAAACATCAATGTACTCTTCAATACTCTCAACGACACGATGAAGGAGCTGGCGGAAGAATAAAAAGGAAAATATACAACTCGTGTTGTGCGGTTGCACAACACCTGAAAGACAACCGCCCAACAGCCATTGTGCAAGCGCACATCAGCTGTTGGGCGGTTTTATTATTTACTGCATATCATACACCACCTGCATGAGCTTCTTGCCGAGTTCGTCGGCCTGCTCCATGGTGGAAGCCTCGCTATATACGCGGATGATAGGCTCGGTGTTGCTCTTGCGAAGGTGAACCCACTTGTCAGGGAAATCGAGTTTCACGCCATCGATATCTGTTACGGTTACATCCTTCTCCTTGCCATACATCTCCTTCACCTTCACGAGGATAGCATCTACATCGGTAGAAGGTGTCAGGTCGATACGGTTCTTGGCGATGAAGTAGTTGGGGAAAGTGGCACGAAGCTCGCTCACCTTGCAACCCTTATGAGCCAGGCTGCTCAGGAAGAGAGCGATACCTACGAGGGCATCACGGCCATAGTGGCTCTCAGGATAGATGACTCCGCCATTGCCCTCGCCACCTATCACGGCATGAACGTCCTTCATCTTGGTGGTGACATTCACCTCACCTACTGCTGCAGCTGTATATTTGCCACCATGCTTCTCTGTCACATCACGGAGAGCACGGGTAGAAGACAGGTTGCTGACAGTATTGCCAGGAGTATGGCTCAGCACATAGTCGGCCACGCTCACCAGGGTATATTCCTCTCCAAACATCTTACCGTCCTCGCAGATGAAAGCCAAGCGGTCAACATCAGGGTCAACAACGATACCCATGTTGTAGCCACCCTTCTTCAACTCGTCCATGATGCCACCGAGGTTCTTCTCCAATGGCTCAGGATTGTGGGCGAAGTCGCCAGTAGGCTCACCATTCAGGAAGGTGTACTCCACTCCCAATGCATCGAGCAACTCTGGAAGGATGACACCACCCACTGAGTTGATGGAGTCGACACAAACCTTGAAGTTTGCCTTACGGATAGCCTCCACATCGACGAGTTTCAAAGCAAGCACAGAGTCGATATGGCGCTTGTTGAAGCTATTGTCCTCGGTATATTTGCCTAAATGATCGACATCGGCATACTCGAAGTCTTCCTTCTCGGCGATGGCAAGCACCTCATTGCCGTTGGCTGCTGTCAGGAACTCTCCCTTCTCATTGAGAAGCTTGAGGGCGTTCCACTGACGTGGATTGTGAGAGGCTGTGATGATAATACCACCTGCAGCCTCACTCATGGTGACAGCGAGCTCGGTGGTAGGAGTGGTAGCCAGACCTATGTTGAGCACATCATATCCCATGCCCATCAAGGTGCCACACACTACATTCTTGACCATCTCGCCAGAGATGCGGGCGTCGCGGCCCACTACGATAGTATTGCTTGAAGACTGTCCGCTACGACGAATAAAGGTAGCGTAAGCTGAAGTAAACTTGACGATATCGAGCGGATTAAGAGTATCGCCCGCTGGTCCGCCGATAGTTCCACGGATACCAGAAATAGATTTGATTAGAGTCATAATATTCTTATTAAGACGTTAATGCTTGATGAATGTTCAGAGGAAAAAGAAACCACTCCTTAGCGGGCTTCCTGGAAGCGGATGTCATACAGACAGGCGTACACACTCGCCGAAGCAGAGGTGGTGCCATAAGTATGAGGTACCAACAGGCGCACATGCGCCAGTTCATCGTCGGCTGTAATGAGACGACCCACCTTGATCCAAGTGAAAGGAATCAACCAGCCCGATGGAACCGTGGCACTCACGGTACCATAATAAGAGGAATTGTAGGTATTAGCCAAAAGACTGTGATTAGTATCAACAAAAGATCCGGAGAAGGTTCCCGAAGTATTGGTAACGCTTATCTCGTCGGTCATAGCTGCCCATTTAGGCACATCATTGGTCAGCGTGATGGCATCATCGCATATCTTGGCACGGTTGGCAAGACAATACTCCGTGAATCGGCACAACACGTTCTTGGTTTTATTCTTGGCGATATAGTCGCCACAGCCATCGTTGATGACCTGCATATAAATACCGTTGCTCTCGAAGAGAACATACTCGTTGTTGTTGGGATCGGTATCTGTCAACTTGATCGTCTTGTCACCAGCCTTTCGGGCTTCGAAACGTTTTTCAAACTCGGACTCTTTGATGACTTTGATATTCTCATTGCGCAAGAATGCATTGATAGAGTCCAGCTCTCTGTCGCGCTGGTCTGCGTATGTCTCATTATGGTCACAAGCGGCAAATGAGATCAAAGCCGCTACAGCTATCATTGCTAATAATAGTTTCTTCATTCTTTAAGTTCGTAATTTTTATACAAATATGGCGCAAAGGTACAAAAAAAAAACAGGACTGCCAATGTTGACAGTCCTATTTTATTATTATTTATCACTTATCTTTCTTATTTCAGCAATGCTTCGAACGCCTTGATGGCTTTTTGGGCTACCACCTCGGCCTCTGCCATGCTGCAGAACAACTTGCCTCCCGAGGCATTGAGATGGCCTCCGCCATTGAAAAACTGCTCGGAAACCTTGTTGCAAGGGAAGTCGTCGACCGAACGGAGACTCACCAATATTAGATTGTCGCGCTCGGTATCCTCGCGCAAGGAGATGGAAAACTTATGTCCCTTGATACGCAGTGGTTCGTTGACCAAACCTTCGAGGTCACCCTTGATGAAATGGAATCGCTTCATGTCCTGACGGGTGACACAATAATAAGATGCATGCAAGCCCTCCACCACACGAAGTTTCTCGCTCATCAGATAGCCGCGGAAACGGATGGCAGAAAGGCTGCTGTTATTGAATACATTGCGATAAATCTTGTCTTTGTCGATGCCCTTGGTAAGCAGCTGACTGATGATGAAATAGATGGTAGGGTCGGTGGAATTGTAGGTGAAACCGCCCGTATCGGTCATCATGCCACAATATACACAGGCAGCCCACTTGCGGTCCATCTGATCGAAGCCTCCCAACTGCCACACGATGCGGAACACCAGTTCGCTGGCACTGCTCATGTGGGGCTGAGAAATCTGGAGGTCGACATCCATACAGGGTGCCAGATGATGGTCGATCATCACCTTACGGGCACGACAGCCAGTGAGCACATCCTGCATCTCGTCGAGACGACCGGCGCCATTGAAGTCGAGACAGAACACCAAATCGGCCTCATCGAAAGCACGCTGCACCTCGGCAGGATGCTTGTCGTAACGCAGAATGGTCTGACTGTCGGGCAGCCACTGCAGATAGTCGGGCATCATGTCGGGTATACATACCTGTGCCTCCTTGCCCTGTGAGAGCAGGAAGCCACGCCATCCCAAAGAAGAGCCGATGGCATCACCGTCGGGCGACTTATGACAACATATCACAATATGCTGAGAAGCCGCTATCATCTCTTGGAGGGTAGCGGCTTCTTGTGAACTCAATATATTTACGTTCATTTAGAAGAGTTTGCTGGGATAAACGCCTTCGTCTATCAGACTCTGAATTCTTGCTACTACTGAAGGACGGTCGGCAGCATAAGTAACGCCAAACCACTTGCTTGTGGTGTCGAGTACCTTGACGGTAGCTGTGCCGTCATTGATCAGCTTGTTGACCATCAATGGGATGAAGAACTCTGCCTTCAGGTTCTCCATATTCTTAGGATCGCTGAGGAACTCCTTGAAGTAAGCCTCGCTGTACTCAAAATAGTCGGGAGTGAAACCCCATACGTTCATAGATACAGGAGTGTTGTCCTCAACGGCTACCCACTTGCCGTCCTCGTCCTTGTAAGACACCTTGCCGTCTACGCGCATAATCTCTGTACGCTCCACAACAGTGGTCAGGTTCTCGGCGTCGTCCTTTGAACAGATGCCACGAGCCACAGTACCATTCTCGCTCAAGGTGTTGCCTACACGGAAACCTACCATGGCATAGTTGTTCTTGCTGCCCTCTGGAAGTTCGGAAAGGAACTTGCCAATGACCTTGAAACAGTCACGATTGTAGAAGTCATCGCAGTTGATGACACAGAAAGGCTCCTTGATAATGTCCTTTGCCATCAATACAGCATGGTTGGTACCCCATGGCTTCTCACGACCCTCGGGAACTGAGAATCCTTCTGGAAGAGCATCGAGTGACTGGAAGCAGAGTTCTGCTGGGATATGACCATCATACTTGGCAAGAATCTTCTCACGGAACTGATCTTCGAAATCCTTACGAATGACAAAGACGATCTTGCCGAATCCTGCCTGAATGGCATCGTAAATACTGTAGTCCATAATGGTCTCGCCGTTAGGACCCAGACCATCGAGCTGTTTCAAACCACCATAGCGGCTACCCATACCTGCCGCCAAAAGCAATAATGTAGGTTTCATATTTTGTTTGTTTAATAGTTGATATTATCTAACAGTATGCAAAAGTAATAAAAAAAATAAGAGCAGCACAATTTTTACCACTTTTTTTGTGATTTATCTTTCATTCGCCTACATCTATGCGGCAACCTGCAGGAATCAGAAAGGATAACCCACAGTCAGATGGAGGCTATGCGAGTTCTTGAAGGAATCGATATTGTAGAAGCCCTTCTTGCTGGTTTCGTAAGGCACATGAAGCCCCACACCCCAGTCTACACGGATGACGAACATGCCCATATCATAGCGCACACCCACACCCGTGCCCACAGCCATCTGCTTGAAGAACTTTCCGAACTTGAACTGTCCCTGAGGACTGTGCTCCTCGCTGCGAAGTGTCCACACGTTGCCGGCATCAAGGAACACAGCTCCATACAGGTCGCCCCAGATGCGGGGACGATACTCAATGTTGGCAAGAAACTTGATGTCGCCCGTCTGGTCGATATAGGAATACTTGCTGCCTGTAGGCAGATACTGACCGGGACCGATGCTTCGCACATTGAAGGCTCGTACACTGTTGGCTCCACCAATGTAGAACTGCTCATAATAAGGTGCCTTCTCGCTGTTGCCATAACTCCATACCACACCCGCATTGAGATGACCCACTAAGGTGGAGTGCTCGGCGATGCGCCAGTACTTCACAAAGTCGGTCTCCAACTTCAGGAACTGAGAATAAGGATTGCGAAACATCTCCTTGTCCTCATCGTTCCACTTCTTGCCTGTACAGAGATAACCCAACGACAAGATGTTGCCTGCCTCGCTGACAGTCGTCGACCAGATGATGGGATGACGGTATTTCGCCGGACTGGTATAAGTATAGGTGTAGCTCATCTTGGGCACAAACTGGTCGCGCATGGCTATCTGCAGATAAGGACTCTCAGAGATGGCCTCATCAAAGGCAGCGGTACGGCTGTTCATAAACTCATACGACAACACCAACGGACTGAACGAATGACGATGCTTGGCAGAGGTAGTCCAATCGTAAGTGAGCTCGCCCGACACCACATGGCGACGGAAATAACCTGCCCTGTTGAGCACATTCATCGAGGCCTTCACAGTGGTGGTGGGAACTCCATAGAAGAAACGCGGAATATGGCCTTTGCGGAAACGGCGCTCACGCTGTGCCATGGTCGTAAATAGATTGAACGGGGTGACGATACTTGGGAACGAGAGTGACACATCCGAACCGTACTCGTAGGAGTTGACATGATTGGAACTGGCACCGTTACCCTTCTTTCCTGTCTGCCACTCGTAAGAGCCATGCAGGTTGATATCAAGTTTCTCGCCTCCACGGAAGGCATTGCGCTTGGTGAAACCTACAACCAACTCGGGACCTACACGGCCTGTGGTTCTTCCCTTGACATTGGTCTCTATATAGAAATCATAAGGCTTGTCGAAAATCAGGTCGAGTGTGGCATCCAAGGTGTCGCACTGGGCCGTGGTGTCACGAGGAGTAAACTGCAGACTGGTATAGCTGAATACTCCCATCGACTGCAAGTGCTGGCGAGCCTTCTCCTCGTTCTCTACCCTATAGAGCTGACGGGGACGCAAGTTCAAATCGCGCAACACCACACCCGCACGGATAGGCATCTTCTTGCCATGATAACGGATATTGAGGTAACGACGACAGAAGGAATCGGTAAGCTCTTCTGTGAACTGCTTGCGGAAGTTGATATTGATATTGCCGAGATACCACTGGCGGGTGACCTGCGAGTCGAGGCTGTCGGCCATGATCATCTTCATGCTTGCCTTGCCTGGCACATCTAAGGTGTCGGCAAGATAAGAGGCGTAACCGTTCTGATAGAAATAATAGCCGTTGTTGCGGAACAGACGGGTAAGGCGCTGACGCTCACCTTCCAGGCGAGGTACATTGAATGGGCTGCCCGAATGTACCAAAGCATCCTGACGAGTGGAATCGATCAGCGAGGAGACAGTGGCTGGGAAGTTGACATATTGTAACGTATCAATAGTCATCAGCGGCCCAAAAGACACATGATAAGCCAACTTGGCCTTCTTGGGATTCTTCTGGGTCAGGATTTCATAATTTACCTTGCCATGAAAATAGCCATACTTGGCAAGTTGGTTCTCTGCCACCTGTGCACGCAATCGGGGATTCACATTACCCATCAACTTGGGTCGGGAGCCGAAAGCCTTGGTAATCCATTTGGTAATGGCACCATCCGACTGCGAAAAGGCATTCCAAACCCAAAGGCGCACAGGGAAAGGCGTGCGGTAATAACTGCTGCCGAAAAGGGCTCCATTAGGGGCTGAAGCCAGTACCGACTCCATTTCGAGAATCGTAGAATCGGCATAACCGCCGGGCTCATAATCGGTATATTCTATTTTCTTCAGACCCGTAAAAAGCTGCTCGTCTTCCTTGAGAGCACTCGTGGAAGAACAAGATGTACCCGCGGCAACCACCACTATGGCGACAAGCACCATAGACAACACATGGAAACTGCCAGGGTGACTGTTGGGAATGCACTTTCTTTTTCTCATCATTTGCTTTTTCATTTTTGTTGAACAGCAGCAGGAGCTGCCTTCAAGGTGTCGGCTGCGACACGGGGCAAAGCCTGTTTCTCTGTTTTGAAGCGGAAGATATCACTGAAGCGCTGCAACTTTCTGCGCCACATAAAACCAACTCCATACTCGCCTATCTGACCCTCTAACCAGTCATAGATGTTGTTGTTATAGAAACCTCGGATATACTGACTGGCTCCATCGTTGAGACGATACTGTATCTCCACATTATTAAAGAAGGTGTCGTTGTTGACAGCATTCTCCATCTCGGCTCCCGAAGAAACCTGACCGCCTACACTGAAGCTCAGACGATTGTTGAAGAAACGCTTCGCAAACTTGAAGTTGTAGTCGGTATGCAATGCACCGGCGGCATTGAGAGAGTTGTCAACAGTCATACCTATATCGAGTCCCATGGAGCGCATGGCGGTTCCAGCAATGTTGTTGATCTCAGAATTGAGGAACGAACTGAGGGCACTGTTCATCGAGAACGAGTTGGTATTGCCGTTGGCAAGATACATGCCCGAAGCCAGCATGGTGATGGCCACCTTGCCTCGCTCGTCCACACTCATCGTGTTCAATTCGTCCTGAATATTCATGTCGGAAGGTGCCGAGATGATAAACTGTATACCAGGTTTGCTCAGCGTCTGCGACAGTTTCACGCCACACTCGAAATCTACCGAACGGCCGGTTCCCTGTCCTTCATTCACGGTCGACTTCACCTTCTCGGTAGCCGTGATGTTGAGCGTAGGATTGAAAGGATCGCCCGTGAACTCGATGTAGCTTCCGTCCTGAATGGTAAAGGTCTTCAGCGGAATGACAGGCAAAGAGTATTTCATCTCGCCATTGCTCAATGTATATTTACCCGACAGGCGCAGATTGTCGGCAGGATTGTAAGTCATACGCAAGTCGCCTCCGCCCACAAGGTCAATATAATTGGACTTGTCGGCATTCAGCGCACAAAGGATACGGGCCGACTCGTCTATCGACATACCCAAGAGCATATCGAATCCTTCGAGCTTAGGACGCACAACGGTTTCCTGCTTGCTGTCTTTGAAATCGGTAAACTTCACCAACTCCTCAAGCTGGGTATCGGTGGTGAGTTCCGACTCTCGCAGGATATAGGTCATGTCGGTATTGCCCAGTACGTCGAGCTTGCCTCGCATCTTCAGATTAGACAAGGCGCCACGCATACTTCCCAAGAAGTTGACATACGCCTTACCGAAGGCCTCGGAACGGGCATTCTCCTTGGCATCGACCAGGAGGAAGTTCTGGGCACGCATCCTGACATCAAGCATCATCTTGTCGAGATTGGAGAAATCCAGATAGCCCTGTATGTTGAGCGGACTTTCATTGTTGGCATACATCATGAAGTTCTCGAAGAGCAACTTGCTGTCGGCAATCCTCACGGGATCATTGTCGAAACGCATTCTCAGTCCGTAAGGCACACTCACCAAATAAACTGAATCCATGTATATCTCGCCGTCTACATGAGGTTTGCTCAACGAGCCCTTGACAGTAAGACTTCCCTCGCCACAACCTTCCAGACCAACAAGCTGGTCGGGAACAAATCCATTGATGAAGTGGAGCGGCAGTTTTTCCATGCCGACAGTGGCATCAAGATAGCCCTCGCCCTCCGACTGGTAAGTACCCTTGACGGTGGCTACGTCCTCATCGTTGTATTTCAATATTCCGTCGACGGCATGAGTTCCGTCGCTCATAGGCATATATACAAACTCGGAGCCGACATTACCCATTGGGCAATTCTCGTAAACCAAGTTGTCGACCGACAGATTGGACGATACCGACAAGGCCTCCTTGGTCTGCACGACGTGGAAATCGCCATTCATAATACCTGAGACATCAGGCATATAAGGTATGACACTCAGTACTTTGTCCAAATCGAAACGGGTCATGCCGATAGTGATATCCTGCAGGGCATCCTCATTGTCATCGTTGGAGTAGATACGCACACCCATTCCCTTGCTGGCCTCCAACTGAAGCTTGGCAGAGACACGCATGTCGCGACCCAGCATCAGATAATTGTCATCGTTGGCAGTAAATTTCTTATATCCCAGTATAGGATGAGTATCGGTAAGACTCACCTTGATGCCGTTTTCCTGCATCATTGCAGCCAAACCGACGCGCACGCCCAACTTGCCGTTGGCATCATAGATGCGGGCAGCGATATTGGAGCCTCGCTCTGCCAACTCGCCATCCACCAATGCCTGGAATACGTATTGCGGATTCTTCTTGTTGTTCACAATCCTCGCCGTATACCGGATGGTGTCGCCCTGGGTCATCACGTTGGCACGAACCGTATCCAACTGGACTCCCTGTGCCACCAAAGAGTCGATGTGAAGATGACCGTTCAGACCTGATATGGGTGAGGTACGAAGATCCATGTCCACCGTCTTGAAATGATAGCCGTTGTACTCGATAAAACGGGAGATGAAATTGTCTTTTCCTGTGGTAAGAGTGATGCGACCCAAGGGGAACTCGCGACGGATAGCCACCTGGTCGATACGTCGGTTCTTGAGTTGACTCATCACCTCGCCTTGCAGCTCATCAAGTTTTGACAGCAACTTCTTATAACCTCCATGGGTATCCATACGAAGATGGAAGTCACCGCAGTTGAGTACGGCATGGGTTGTATCGCGACGAGTCAACACGTCGGCTACAATATCCACGGGACGATATTCTTTCTGCTGAGTCTTGATGGAGATACTGCCCAACATAGCCTGCAGGTAGTGGTCCTCCTTCAGGTTGGTCTTCAGGTCTACCTGTCCACAGGCAGTTGCTCTCATAGGCACCTTGGTGAGTCCCATGAGGTAAAGGTCCACATTCCTGACATCTGCCACTACTGTTCCTTCCAGATTCTTGCTGTTGGTCAGCGCATCCAAGCTCACCAATCCCTTGAGCAACTGATTATTGCTGTCGATGTCTGCATGTACCTTACCATTTGCTACATGGGCAACAGCCAACAGGTTGTTGATGTGATACTTGCCATAATGCAGTTGTGCCACCTTTGCCTTGGCGTTGAGTCGAGTATGGTTGGACAGAAAATCTGTGCCCACGCCCTGGGCTTCCATCGATCCAGTAAAAGAGTAAAGTTCCTGATGAGGCAGAAAATGACTCACCTGTATCTGATAGGCTTGCACTTTGGCACGATAGGCCAGATGGTTCATGTCGAGACTTCCGTCTTTCTTAGTATGAGTAACGACAGATGCATCTACATTCATTCGTCCAAGACCTTCACACAAGGTCATCTTGGCGGCATACTTAGAGCCGTCCACTGCGACATCTCCCTTCAGGCTCATGCCATTGGGAATACGCACATCCTTCATTAGGGCAGGATCGAGCATCGCAGTAACAAATCCTAAATGATAGGTACGCGCATCTAAATGTATGTTCGCCTTCAACTGCGACATATCGTTGAGATGTGCCAACCAACCGTCGGAAGACAGCTGGAAAGCAGAAGGCAAATTGAGTTTCAAACCCGAATAGCTAAGACGCTGCATGTTTCCCTTTACCGTGCCGGCAACCTCCATAGGATAATAAGGCCAGTTGCGACGCATCTTTTGAGGCATGTATTCGCCGGCAAAAAGCATGAGGTCATCTCTGCCGATGCTGCCTCGTATCATAGCTGTCAACTTGCCAGGAGCGCTGTCGGCAAAGGCATTCATATCCATGTCGACCATTGTCTGAAGAGTGGAGGAAGGAGTTCGCAGACAGAGGTCGGGCAACTGCAACTTCAATGAATCCATCACAAAACGGCCATACATCTGCTGTACGTTCAGACCACAGCGTTCTCTGAACTGTGCCTTACGGATCTTTACATCTATCTTCGAGTCACAGAAATAGAATGAGTCTGCCTTCAAGGTCATATCCGACAAAGCAATGTGGTTGAAGTCCAGGCCTTCTGCCGGACGAAGCACAGAGATATTCTTACCAGCCAGCATTTCTGTCTGATAATTGTCGTAAGTTACCCTGCCCTTTCGCCAGTCGAGGGCACGCACTTGATAAAGTCCTTTGAAGAGATCGAGGTAGGTACCATGAGCCGTAGCATCACCCATATAGGCATTTACCCTGAGAGTATCTCCAGGCATGTGAAGCGCCAAAGCTGTGTTTTTCAACTTGAACTTTTGGATATTCACCTTCCACTTGTTGGTCTTTGGCGTAGTATCTGGAGGCACGGTATCACTCAGTTCTACCGACAGACGGGCATCCGACAACAAGGCGTCATCTACATGGACGAGTTCTTTGCTCAGGTCGATGCCATGGGCACGCAACGCCATCTGCCCGACATCACCCTTGATACGCGCCTCGTGTATCCAGTTGGTGGTGTTGACCTTCATACGTCTGAAGTCCAACTCATCCACCATTACCTGCTGCTTGAATAAAGGCATCAACTGAATGTCGACTACCATTTTTTCAATATCGGCAACAGTATCTTTCTTATTTCTGAGAATTACATCATTACTGTTTTTCAACGAATCGATGGGCTGAAGAGCCTTCACACCCTCAACACCCAATCGCAGTGGAAAGACCAGTTCCACGTGCTTTACGGTAATATCCATGCCTGTAGACTCGGAAGCATAGGCAGCCACGCGCTTTACTGCCCAGTTCTGCACAGGAGGCAGATAAAGCAACAAAGTCAGCAAAGCTATCAGCAATATCGGGGTAAAGACGATAACAGCTGCCCAAATTCCGCATTTTTTCTTTGTAGACATGGATTCTAAGTTTTATATTGTAAAGCTGAAGTCAATTTCGTATGAGCCATCGCCTATGGTTTCAGAGACTATGATTTCATCGGTTATGGCGCAATCGCCTTCCATAGATTGTCATCGGGCAAAGGAGCCTCTACAATAATGGTCTCCTTTGAAACAGGATGAACGAACTCTACCCGATGCGACAACAACGAGATGCTGCCATCGGGATTGCTGCGAGGAGCACCATACTTCAAATCTCCCTTGATAGGACATCCCATCTTTGCCAACTGGCATCTTATCTGGTGATGACGTCCTGTCAACAGATTCACCTCAAGCAATGAGTAATGGTCGGAAGAACCTATCATCTTGTAACGCAGAATCGCCTTCTTCGAGTTTTTCACCTCATGATCATAGGCGTAGCTCTTGTTCTGCTTCTCGTTTCTCACAATCCAATTCACCAGCTCAGCCTCTTCCAAACGGGGCTTATTCTTCACTATGGCCCAATAGGTTTTGTGCACCTCGCCGTCTCTGAACATATTGTTCAATCTGCTGAGCGCCTTGGAAGTCTTGGCAAAAACAACAAGTCCTGAAACAGGACGATCAAGGCGATGTACCACACCCAGGAACACATTTCCTGGTTTCTGATACTTCGCCTTGATATATTGTTTTACCGTCTCAGAGAGAGGCTCGTCGCCGGTCTTGTCGCCCTGCACGATTTCACCACTTCTCTTTGAGACAATAATTATATGATTATCTTCGTAAACTACTTGCACGATCTGATACAGATAGATTACATATTCATACCACCATCAATCTGGATAACCTGGCCACTAACGTAGCTGGACATATCAGAAGCGAGGAAGAGACAAACATTTGCAATATCCTCTGTCTGACCACCACGACGCAAAGGAATCTTCTTCATCCAGTCCTTGCGGATATCCTCTGGCAACTGGGCTGTCATTGCTGTCTCGATGAAACCTGGAGCTACGGCATTGGCACGTACGCCCTTAGGACCCAACTCCTGGGCAATAGACTTTGCCAAAGCAATCATACCTGCCTTAGAAGCAGCATAGTTACACTGACCAGCATTACCATGAACACCTACTACAGAAGCCATATTGATGATAGAGCCACTGCGCTGACGGAGCATGATAGGTGAACAAGCATGGATAAAGTTGAACGCAGACTTCAAATTTACATTCAGAACTGCATCCCACTGAGCCTCTGACATACGAAGCATCAAACCATCCTTGGTAATACCAGCATTGTTTACCAAGATATCGATAGAACCAAAGTCTGCCTGTACCTGCTTAACTGTCTTCTCTGTCTCCTCGAAATCGGCAGCATTGCCTGCATAAGCACGACAAGTTACACCAAGAGCCTCGATTTCCTTGCGTGTTGCCTCCAAACCGGCAGCCATGTCATCGTTAAGAACGAGATCTGTAAATGCGATGTTTGCGCCCTCTGAGGCGAATTTCATTGCGACAGCCTTTCCGATGCCGCGGGCAGCTCCTGTTACAAGGGCTGTCTTACCTGTTAATAATCCCATTTTGTTTTGTTTTATAGTTTATGATGTGTTTATAAATTTATCTACTTGGATATATTGAATACTCTTTGGCGGAGCATGATGAATACTTTCTACTTAGAGTCTGACTATACACCTTATTATATATAGCATGTTCGACATTAAATTTCATGTTCGACATTGACAACATTAAATATAAATTTCGGTTTACAATTTTAGTCCAGACTTTCCTAAAGCACCATACACCACCTTGGCAACTAAAGGCTTGCTGCTCTCCTCGGTCAAACCATGACCCAGACGGCCATAAATGAAGGGAACCTCCAAACCTTTGATACAATAGTGGGTAATATCGGCAACCAGATCTACGTTCTCTATATCAAACTCGCCGTCTTCCTTTCCTTCGGTATAAACCTTTCTGAAAAGCTCTATCTCATCTTCATCAAAGTTCTTACGAGCTTTTTCTACCATCCAGATGTTACGGAAGAACTCAGCTCGAAGGTTACCGTTTCGAACTACGGTTTCCTTGATCATACTCAAATGGGTATAAATCAATTCGATAATCTTGTCTTGAGGCCGTATCTTGCAGGCTGCCACCTCATCCAACTTGTCGGAAAGACGTTCCAACTCTGATTCTATAACCGCATAGTATACATCTTCTTTCCTGCTAAAATAAGTATACAGCGTTCGTCTTCCCTTGCCCGAAGCCACAGCGATGTCATTCATCGTCGTGTTGGCTATACCATTCTTTGCAAAAAGTTGCCGAGCAACGTCTACCAGTTTCTGTCGAGTTTTGGATATTGACATATCGAAGTCCCCCTGTTATTATTAGTTGCACAATAAATTATCTGTGTGCAAATTTAGTGCTTTAATTCGATATAAGCAAATAATAAACTTTAAAATCCGTTAAAACGGTAATAATATACAGAAAACATTTGGTCATTTCAAAAAAAGTTAGTACCTTTGCACTCGCAATTCAGAAATGAGTTGATAATATCGCGGTGTGGAGCAGTTGGTAGCTCGCCAGGCTCATAACCTGGAGGTCGCATGTTCGAGTCCTGCCGCCGCAACTAATATCGGGTAAGAAGTTGAATATCAACATTCTTATCCGATTTTTCATTTAAACAAGGACGGGATCCAAGAGGAAAAAGAAGAATGACAAGCTCGCTATAAAAAACATGAAAAAGCACTTAAATACGGTTCACTCGACAAGGTCGGTCAATTTCAAATATACATTACAATAAGAACATATTATAAAACAAAAAATCCGGTCACTCCATTGGAATAACCGGATAGTATAAAACCATTTCATTTTTTCAATAGCTTCATTACTTTCTCAAAATAGCGTTGCGTTCTCTTGACGTTGTAATGGTTACCACCATTCCAGGCACGGATGGCCTGCTCAATACTATTCAGAGGATTGTAAACAGACTGCATCAACAGGAACATCTCCTTAGACTTAGAGATACTGTATCTGTCAGACAACTTGTAACGCTTCTTACTATTTTTACGCTTCAAGATCTTATTGCATTCTGCTACCAAGATTGGAGTTATCTGCATCACGCCAACAGAATTACCACTCTTTGCTCTTGGATTTCCTTCACTCTCTACCTGAATTATCGCCTCCATCACTGGATTCCAATCAAACTCATTAGAGGATACATCTTGTTTAGACATCGCTGCAGCCGATGCTGCGTCTACATTTAACGTCAGCATGAGAATGCTGACCATCAACATTGTTATTCTCTTCATATTAATTATTTTATGAAACCTGAAAAGCTGAACTACAACATCAGTGATTTCGCGATGGCAACTTTTGAGAAAAAGAACGGTTGCTCATCTCAGTTCCGTTAGATACCTTAACGGATACCAGTCTATACGAAAAACATAAGAAACTGTTATCCTTATTCTTATCGTTTGCAAAGATACGAAAAAAAAACGAATCTCACAAGTAATTCACTGATTATCAGCGGTATTTTAAATTCTTAAACACTTTATAACACTATTCTTTGACTTAAATCAATCAACTTTTCATAGATAAAATATAAAAAAAACACTGATTAATTGAATCTGTAGGAATAAGATTTCGCTTGCGAGAACTTGAAAAAAACAATGATTGAAAGACTCTGCACTATCAGAATTACAGCATCAGCGTGATCAGCGTGAGAAAAACGAAAAAGCCTCAGGAATCTTTCGAAACCTGAGGCCTTGATGAAAAAAGGAGGCGGCTACCTACTCTCCCGCATTGCATTGCAGTACCATCGGC
>CAVACC010000057.1:0-20939 GCA_963587495.1 Clostridia bacterium
TTGCTTGGCATCACCTTGCTGACGAAGTTGAAGCGAAGAACCACTCCTGCACTGTACATTCCCTTAGGAGTCAAGTCCTTGTTGAGAGGCAGATAGCTGTATCTGCCGAAAACGCCTGCTGTCCAGCGAGAGGAAAGGTCGTATTCCAACGACAGGGTTGCCGGAATATACATCGCGTCAACATGCTCGTTGAAGGCCTGGCTCTTCATGTAGTTGTGAGTGTAGACATTGTAGTATCCCTCACCCTTGGCAACAGCCATCTCTCTGAAAGAGTAGGTGGTGGAGTTGCGGCTCCATCCACGCAGATAACCTACACCGACTCCCAACCAGAGGTTGAGCTGCTGAGCCTTGCGGTTGTGCCAGAACTCCATGATGTTGAAGTCTACATTCAGGTCGGCCATGGCGTACTGCATGGTGTAGCGGTTCTGGAATCTGTCCATCTTGGTCTCCAAGGTCGTAGGATAGGTTTTTCCTGTAGAAGGATCTTTTATCTCATAATCCTTGTTCGTCGTGGTAGAGAGCATGCCCTTGTCTGTCGACCTGAGCATGTCGTACTCTAAGTTCAAACCCAGTCTTACCCAGGGCTTGATATTGTATTTCACTCCGACACCTCCGAAGGGCATGATGTGCTTTCTTTTAGCTATCTCGTCCATACCCCTCATGCCATGATACAGAGTTCCTCCTCCCTGGATGTAAACCGACCAAGTGTGAGTACGCACCGTATCATTGTAGGTTTGTGCTTGGAGTGTGGCAGCCGTCGCTAAGACGGCGACTGCCATGGTTAAACGTTTTATTCTCATAATTGTAACTGCTTTGAATTTGTAATGCGGTAGCATATCGGCATGAACTGTTCATGCTCTTTCTGCAGATTCTTACTTATTCGGGATACTCGAAACTTGGAGTTCCTGTTGCATCAGCATCATTTTGCAAGTAAAAGTTGCACTTCAAAACCGACATGATGACTCCATCTTTATAGGTAGTCAAGTTAAGCAATGTGTTGCTGACTCCTCCATAGGAGAGGCTATTCTTTCCTTTGGCATCCACGTAGAGGATGTGTAAGATGTTCTTAACGGCTGAAGTAATATTATAATTCATCTGCTCTGGCACTTTGGCTATTCTGATAACCTTCTTGCCGTTGGCGAGTTGCATGGGCTGGAGTGTACCTGCCACAACTTCTGTTGTTGAAACAACTTGCTCGGTATTTACCTTGATTAAGTTGTTGTTCTGTACCGTGCCTGTATAAGCTGAATAGTAGGCGTTGCACAGGATAGTAGGCTTCTGTACCTCAAGCATGTCTGAGATGATTTTCTTCAGTTCTGGATTTGCATTGACTGCTGCCCACATAGAGGGTTCCATGTATACAGAGGTCTTGTCGGCTGGATCCTGATAGATTCCGTTGTCGGCAGCCATCTTTTCCAACTGCTTGAGCATGGCCTGTGAGTTGGCGTCCTGCTTGTCCTTCAGCTCATTAATGGCTGTGGTAAGGGCTGTCTGCAACTTGGTGTTAGATTTAACAACCTTGGAAGCTCCTTTAGCGATAGCTGTGTTGAGAGCGGCGGTCTGTGCTGTGATGGCATCAACCACTCCTGCGATGACAAGATTCATGTCGGTAGTCTGCTGGGTGATGGCACCCTTCATGCCGTTCTCCAAACCTGTGATAGAGCCCTTGATCTCTCCACCCTGTGTGGTGATGGCTGTTCCGATAACTGAGCCCTGAGAGTTGACTGCTGCTACGATGACGTCACCATTCTGTCCGATGGCTGTAACGATCTTGCCGCCTTGCTGCTCAATCATTTGCTTCAGAGCGACGAGCTGATCCTTCATGCCGTTCTCCATGTTGACGATGGCTGTTGTGTTGTCACTCAACTTAACGGTGAGCTGTCCTGTCATGTCATCGATGCTACCCTTTACTGCTGTGTAGCCCGCGGTGATGTTGGTGTTCACATTGTCGATGGCGGTCTTCAGGTTGCCGAGTTCTGTCTTGATCTCGCCAAGTGAAGTGTTGTTGCTTCCAAGTTTGTTCTCCACTGCTATGAGACGGAGGTCGAGCGTGGTGTTGATCTTGTCGTTTACAACCTCAATCTTTGCGAGTCCTGCACCAACGGTAGTGTTGATGGCATCTATCTTGCTACCCAAAGTAATAGTCTGGCTCTTCAATTCTGCTACGAGATCGAGGATACTGCTCTTGAGTTGACTTGCGATGAGATTGCCGCTGGTGTCGATGGTGAGGCGGAGCAGTTTGCTCTGTGCTTCGAACGTATCGCTCAAATTACCAATAGCAGTTACAATCTTTTTGCCATGATTGTCAATCTTGGTATTCAGCTTGGTGAAACCATTAACAAGCGTAGTGTTGATCTGAGCAAGACCAGTCTTTGTTGTCTCCTCAAGGAACTTGATGGCACCTGTGTTCTTGTCAATCTCTACCTTGATGTCAGCGAGACCAGTCTGTACGGCTAAGGTGAGTGCATTGAGACGTTCATCCAGACTTGATGTCTGGTCGTTGATAGCGGTGATGATGGCATCAGCCTTAGCTATGATAGTAGCATTGAGGAGCTTGCCTGTGTCTTCAATCTGCAGACGCAGAATCTCTCCATTTTTGTTCATGGCGGTCACAATCTTATCGCCATTATCGTCTATAATAGTCTTGATAGCTGTGAAACCGTTCAAGAGAGTTTCGTCTATCTTGAGCAAGCTGGTGTTGATATTGCCCAAGCTGCCCTGGGTATTGTCATCGAGGAGCTTGATGGCACCTGTGTTGTTGTTGATTTCCACCTTGATGTCCTTCAGACCTGTCTCTATAGCTGTGGTCAGAGCATTGAAGCGCTCTTTCATAGTAGAAGTCTGGTCGTTGATAGCCTTGATGATAGCCTCGGCGTTAGCTATTAAGGTAGCATTGAGGAGGTTGCCTGTGGTGTCAATCTGCAGACGCAAAATTTCACCATTCTCGTTCAAAGCGGTCACAATCTTTTCACCATTATCGTCTATCGTTGTCTTGATGGCTGTGAAGCCATTGAAGATTGTCGTGTTGATGGTGTTGAGACCAGCCTTCAGGCTCTCGCCCTGTGCTGTGATGGCGCCTGTGTTGTTGTTGATCTCCACCTTGATGTCGGCCAATCCGCCCTTCACGGCAGCTGTCAAGGCTGCTATGCGCTCAGCCATGGTGTTGCCCTGGTTGTTGATCACGTCTACGAGTGCATTGCCAGAAGCCAATATCTGGGCTGAGATAAGCTTGCCTGTGGTGTCAATCTGCAGGCGCAGAATCTCACCGTTCTGGTTCATGGCGTATACAATGGCCTCGCCCTGGGCAGTAATCTGTCCGGTGAGTGTGGTCATCTGCAGGCTCAATGCCTCGAAACCATTAAACAGAGATGTGTTGATGTCTTTCAGACCGTTCTTGGTGTTCTCGCTCAATATGGTGATGGCACCAGTATTGGCCTCTACTGCCACCTTGATGTCTGCCATGCCGTCTCTCAACAATGTGTTGAGGGCATCAAAGCGCTCTTTCAGAGTCTTGTTCAAGTTATTGACTGCATCTACCAGTGCCGAGTAGTCATTGATAAATGTGTTTCCACCATAATCGACAGTAGGTTCAGTTACGTCCGTACATGCCGACAAGCTCAAGGCTGCTATGAGCAACATAGGATAAAACTTCTTTTTCATAATTAATTTAGGTTTTAAGCTCCACTTTTCCTTATACTCCTTTTAAATATATTTACTCTCATATATCTTATTACAATATAAATATAAAAAAGGGAAGCAGTTAATAAAATAGGTTATTACTTTCGACTGCAAAAATAAGTAAAAACTAATAAACGGGAGTGAACCTCAGTTTTTTGTTGTGAACCTCAGTCTTTTAACGTGAACGTGCGGTGGATTCAGTATTTTTTAACTAAATCCACCGCACGTTCACGTCGATTTTGCTTCTTTCAAGCTGTTTTTGTACCTATGTTGTGCTTTTTATATCAATTTTTCCTCCATGCGGTTAAGAAAACTATTCGGCACAAATGCTTAGAGTGGGCAACTTAAATCGTTCAACCACACAAATCTTATTCTTTTACTGCATAAATGTTTTGTTTTAGCTATAAAAATCTACGTTCCGTAATACGGAACGTACATTCCGTAGTTTGGAACGTATATTCCGTAGTTCGGAACATACATTCCGTATTACGGAACGTAGATTTTTCTACAAGAGTCAGAACAAATTCATAACGAACTGAAAACAATTACAGAACTTCCGTAAATAAGAAAGTTCTGTAAAGCGAAAGTTGAGTAAAAAGCTAAAAAGTTCAACTCACATACTTCTCTATTAGGTCGTAGTCGAAGTCTTTGAGTCGCTTTCTGGCATTGGTGAGTCCCCATCTGTTCTTGAAACCGCACAACTCGGCAGCAGCTTCCTGTCCTATGTTGGCAGAAGAGTCGGATGCCATCAGCCTTTCGTAATGACGGATGCGGAAAGCGTTGACCAGTCTGTAGAATCCCACTTGTGTGATGAAGGTGCCTGCCAGAGTGTGGTTCATCGAACTGACATCGCGCACCACTTCTATTCGCTTCAGGCTGGGTTCCAGATATCTGCGGCTTACGATGGTCAGCACCTCGTTCTTTACCGACTCCCAGTTTTCCTGTTTTATCTGCAACCTGCTGTTTTCCCTGTTGCGCTCTCGCTCTTGTAGTTCTGGTTCGTTATCGGCATCTTCTATATCTGTTACCCCCCCAGCTTGATAGTCTACAGCCTGTACTATTTGTTCGAAGAATTCAGTCTCCTGCAGCACTCGTTCCATGTTGTCCTGCGCTATCGTGTCCATGCCTTCCTGTCCCTGTGCAGAATGAATCAGTTTGTTGGGATGCAGGATTTTGCAGAGAAATCGTATTTGCCATGCTGCGAGAAACAGGTCGACGAAGGCTTTCAGCAGTTGGCTGTCAACGAGGAATTGGGTCCACATCACCAAGAGCCACATCACGGGCAGGTAAAGTATCTTCTTGGCGAAGGCGAAAGGAAAGTCGGAATCACTCGAGAAGTTCTGGGTGTGGTAGTCGTCAACCTTTCTGATGAGCCATCTGCCTTCTCTTATCATACGTATGGACAGCAGGATGCTCATGCCTCCTACGACACATTCCCATTGCAGTTTGTAGGGCAGAAGAATCTCCTCCGCATGGAAAACCACAATGGTGAACAAACCGCCGAGCAGCAGGAAAGGAGTGAGAAAATAGAAGACGGACGATGCCTTTCGCCACATCTTTCCCATTTGGAAATAGCGGTGGTAGAGCATGGCAAAGCATACGGGATAGTAAAGAATGCCAAAGCTTCTGGCGAAAAACCATGTTCCGGGATCGGCGGGGCACAGCACGTAAGGCAACTGCAAGGCGGTGGCAGCATAGAAGAAAGTCATCTGCCGGCGGGCGGGATAAAAGTAATCGCCCTGCTTGTCGAACGGATGGCACATGTGACACCATCTCACTATGGCACAGAACGTACCAGACAGGATGACTGTATAGCAGGCCAATGAGTAGAAAAACTCTACCTGGGTAAAAATAGTTGGTATATTCATCAGTGATATCATCTTTTTGTGTTGGTTACTAGTTACTCAGGCTTTCGCAAGTGGAGTATTAATAGTATCTGAACTTGCTAAAGTCCTTTTAGGTATAGACTTATGTCTTTATCTCAGTTTGCAAAAATAGTAATAAAATTGCGAAAAAGCAAGCAACTTCCAAGTTTTTTGTCTTTTTCTTCTTATAATTGAAATATAAATTGTATCTTTGCATCCGCAAATGCGCTTGTGGCGAAATTGGTAGACGCGCTAGACTTAGGATCTAGTGGTTCAGGCCGTGTAGGTTCGAGTCCTATCAGGCGCACAGAAAGAAATCCTAACTGCTTGCTAATGAGTGGTTAGGATTTTTTTGTGTATGCTCGGCATGAGCATTACCTAATGGGTGTAAGCTCTTGAGCCATTATGTTACTGAACTTATGCAAGTTAAATTGACTCTACATATTCAAAATGATGTCGCATCTGGTTCAATGAATGACCCAATGAATGACCCAATGAATGACCCAATAAATGACCCAATAAATGACCCATTAAATGACCCAATAAATGACCCAATAAACTTGACCGAGAGGCAGAAGCTGATTCTACAGATGTTCTCCGAGGACAAGAGTCTGAGTAGAGAAAGACTTTGTGAAAAGACTAATCTTTCAGATGCTACCGCCAAACGTGAGATTGCCTTTCTTAAGAAAACTGGATATTTGGAACGTATTGGTAGCCTTAAGGGGGGATATTGGAAAGTAAAAAGATTAGACTTATAGGTGAATAAATGGGTACTGCCTCTCCCTATAAAATTATAATGATATTTTATGGGAAGAGTCACTTGTTTGTATTATCTGCAACGTCGCAGCCGTCATTTGTCATTAAGGTCATTTTCAATTTCTAATGCTTGTTATCCAACAGAGCGCTTCGTAGATCATCATCTTGCGCCAGCCCCAGCTTCTTTCTGATGTTGCCCCTCACCGTACTCACGTTTGAAACACTCTTCCCCAGGGCGGTAGAAATATCCTTAAGGGTAAGTCCTTGCTCAACGAGGCGGCAGACATCGAGCTCGGTTGGCGTAAGCATTGGGAAACGTTCGCACATCTCTTTGCGTTGGCAAGCCTGCATATGCTCTATCTGGCTTGCCACCTTTATTATGTTTTGCATCGTATTGTTGTCGAGCTGCGCCATCAGTTCCTTATCATAAACAGCGGTAGTGTTTTGGGCTTTTGCCAGTTTTAAGAGCGCCAACAGCTCGTTCTTTCTCATGTTGAACACATGCAACACTTGGTCGATGGTGTTGGCATAATCGTCGAGCTCCATTTGTTGCTCGTGCAACAGCTTATTAGCCACGAAACCCAAAACGGTGGTGGCAACACTCGTAAAACCAAATATAACAAGCAGCTGACCATACATCGAATTGCCGGTGAGATAGTGGCAGAGGAACATTGATATGATGTTAATGCACGTGCCGACAAGCGAAATGCGGGGCAAGATAGAAATGCTGGATATAAGCACAATGATGTAGCAAACAGTTATGTTGACCGTAGTGAGCATGGGGTCGTGCTGCCCCATAGATGATAAGACCAACAGTCGCACATTTTGTATAATTATAATAGAGAAGAGGAAAGCGCTCATTATATATTTCAGCTTTTTTGGTCCTTTTACTATATATACAATGAGTGACACTGCCGACACCACAACGTAGCATGCCGAGCACGCCAAGGCAGGCTTAATGGTCAAACCATAGGAGCCAAAGAGGTGAAGACCAAAGAGGAGTATGGAGATAGGCGCAAAGGTTAGAAAGATGAGCTGTCGGAAGTAGTCACGGCGTCCCACTCTTGTGCGATCGAAATATGTGTGTAGGCGATTATTCATATTTTTTAGTTTAGTATTCTACCCTGCAAAGGTAACATTTTTTATCGATTTTGCGTCATTTGCGTCTCTTTTTTATGCTTTTGCGTCATTTTGCGTCTGCCTAAAATTGAGCAAACAAGATTATTATTGGTAAATTTGCATTGATATGTGGGCATCTCTATATATGTCTATCGCCTTTTCGATTAATTATCAACAATAAATAAGTATGAAAAATTCTACAATTTCAAAACCATGGTCTTATCTTATAGATCTTGTTTCAACTGATGCCGCCAAGAGCCGCAAGCGCTCTACGCTCTGGTTGATGTTGTTCACGTTGTTGCTTGTGCCTACACGTATGGTGGCGCAGACTACAACAGAAGACCCTCGCTGTGCTTTGTTCAAGTTAGATGGTATAACCGATGTTACCATTACTGACAATGGTGATTATCCTTGGAAGATGCTAGACTTAAACGCTGAAGGAATGGGGGATCTTGGTTTTACCTTCCCTGACGAAAGCAAGGTGTTGATGTCAAGTAATTATCATATGAATAAAAGTTCTTCTGAAACAGTAGTCAATTTTAAGGTAACAAAACGTATATTATTAACTTTTAAGAATCTTGTTTCTTCAGATTATTATGATAGAGCCACTGTTACTTTAGATAACAAAGAGTATGGGAATATTAGCGGAAAGAACCAAATAGAGGAGGTTAAGGCATTATTACCTATTGGCGAACATTCTTTGAAGTTGTCTTACAAGAAAGACATATCGGGGAGTTTTTATGCTGACCGCGCATTCATATACGATCTGAACACGGCAACCAATATTTCTGATTATGTAGCTGAGTTCAATGCCACTAACCAAACATTGACTTTCAAGAAAATTTCTTCTGATAATCTAGAAAACCTTGATTTTAAGAATATAGTTATAGCTAATAACGAACCAACGGTGAAAGATGTGTGCACTCGTTTAGGTATAGATAAAAGAACTATCAAGAGTGTCATTTTCGATAAGAGTTTCAATGAATACGCTCTTACATCGTTAAAAGGATTCTTTCAAGAATGCGGTAACTTGGAAACAATTTCAGGTCTTGATTATTTGAATACAGAGAATGTAACGGATATGTCAAACATGTTCAGTAATTGTATCATTCTCCCTTCGCTCGATCTCTCTAATTTCAATACAGCGAAGGTGACGAATATGTCATGCATGTTTAAAAATTGTAAAGAACTATCTTCGCTCAATCTCTCTGAATCATTCAATACAGTGAATGTGACGAATATGTCATCTATGTTCTATGGTTGTAGCCAACTATCTTCGCTCGCTCTCTCTAATTTCAATACAGAGAAGGTAAAGTTTATGCCATCCATGTTCTATGGTTGTAACAAACTATCTTCGCTCGATCTCTCTAATTTCAATACAGAGAATGTGACGGATATGTCATACATGTTCTCTGGTTGTCAAAAACTATCTTCGCTCACTCTCTCTGAATCATTCAATACAGTGAATGTGACGAATATGTTATCCATGTTCCGGAGCTGTCAAGAACTCTCTTCGCTCAATCTCTCTAATTTCAATACAGTGAATGTGACGAAAATGTCATGCATGTTCTATAAGTGTCAAAAACTCCCTTCGCTCGATCTCTCTAATTTCAATACAGCGAAGGTGAAGGATATGTCAAGCATGTTCTCTGGTTGTATAAAACTATCTTCGCTCACTCTCTCTGAATCATTCAATACAGTGAATGTGACGAATATGTCAACCATGTTCAATGGTTGTAGCCAACTATCTTCGCTCGATATCTCTAATTTCAATACAGAGAATGTGACGAAAATGTACGACATGTTCAAAAATTGTAACAACCTCTCTTCGCTCGATCTCTATAATTTCAATACAGCGAAAGTGACGGATATGTCATACATGTTCTATGGTTGCTCTACTCTCCAAACTATCTATGTCAGCGACGACTTTGTTGTGACAGGAATAACAAATGATAGTTATAAAAAGAATTTGTTTACAAATTGTAATGCGCTTCCAGCGTTTGACGCAACTAAGACAAGCAGCGATTACGCCAACTACAAGACTGGCTACTTCACCAAGCTGGTGGTAAGAAATGGCGATGAGAGATACGGTATTAAGGGAGAAACGACTCAGCTTACTGTTGATAATCTTGCTCTTGACGACAACAAGGACCTCGTGGCTTACGAGCCATTCGTAGCCAAGGCTGCATCTTACAGCCGCTTGATGAAGGAAGGAACTACATGGGCAACGCTCTGCTTGCCTTTCGAGGTGTCGCTCGATGGACAGAACTTCCGTGCCTTCAAGCTTCTTTCGGCTGATGAGGGTACAGAAACAGTAGAACTCGAAGAGATTAAGACTAACATCGAGGCCGGTACTCCTGTTATCATTAAGATGAATGAAGAAGCCACCTCGCTCAACTTCTCCGTAGCCGATAAGGCGATTGCAAATGAAGTAAAGACCACAGCAACTTCTGACGGCAACTATCAGCTCCAGGGCACCTATACCCAAAAGGTGTTCGACAAGACTGCTGACAATAACTGCTACTTCGTGAAGGATGACAAGCTGATGAATCCGTCCAAGTTGTCGGAGGGTGCAAGTATGGAGACTGTTCACAGCGAGCCATTCCGTGCTTATATGGTAGACCTTTCTTCTGCTCCTGCTGCAGGTGCTAAGATGTTCAGCATCGGCATTAGTGGCGACCCTGCAGCCATCGACCATCTCAACGTCGTTGTTGATAGCAAGGCTGTATTCTACGACCTCCAGGGCAATCGCCTCAACGCTCCTCAAAAGGGCATCAACATCGTGAAGCGTGGTGGTAAGACCATGAAAGTTGTCATCAGATAAGAACTTGGTGCTATCGAGATTTTGATAGCATCATTTCTACAAACCAGCAAGAGCATGCCATATAAAAAGTGGCAACAACATGATAATACCCCAGGGCATTTACGTCCTGGGGTATTTTTTGATTCTTGTATCTTTCCACTCTCTATATGTTTTTGGGAATCATTGGTTAGGAACCCATCAAAAATGAGGGAATATAAAATAAATATTCAGTTTTTCCACTTTCGTATTAATAAATTTATTATATTTGCACCATCGTTATACACTAATGAATAAATGGAATTATTACTAACCAACAAATATCGCATTATGAACAGCATTCCATTAGTATTTTGGCTCATTCCAATAGCCAGTGTTGTGGCATTGGGAATGGCATGGTTCTTCTTCCGCACCATGATGAAGGAGGATGAAGGTACAGACAGAATGAAAGAAATTGCAGAGCATGTAAGAAAAGGTGCTATGGCTTACCTCAAGCAGCAGTACAAGGTGGTGACGGCCGTCTTCGTAGTGCTCGCCATTGTTTTCGCCTTCATGGCTTATGTGCTGAAGGTGCAGAATCCGTGGGTGCCTTTTGCCTTCCTTACCGGCGGACTCTTCTCTGGTTTGGCAGGATTCTTTGGCATGAAGACCGCTACTTATGCTTCTGCCCGTACAGCCCATGGTGCACGCTCCGGACTGGACAAAGGACTGAAGATAGCCTTCCGAAGTGGTGCCGTGATGGGACTCGTGGTGGTGGGACTCGGTTTGCTCGATATCGCCCTCTGGTTTATTGTTCTTAATGCAGTTTACGAAGGTGAGGCAACAGCCCTTGTCACCATTACCACCACCATGCTGACCTTTGGCATGGGTGCTTCCACCCAGGCTCTCTTTGCCCGTGTCGGTGGAGGAATTTACACCAAGGCTGCCGATGTGGGAGCTGACCTCGTGGGCAAGGTGGAGGCGAATATTCCAGAAGACGATCCTCGCAACCCTGCTACCATAGCCGATAATGTGGGCGACAATGTGGGCGATGTGGCAGGAATGGGAGCCGACCTTTACGAGAGCTATTGCGGTTCGATATTGTCTACTGCCGCCTTGGGAGCCACGGCCTTTGCCATGAATGGCGATATGCAGCTACGTGCCGTCATTGCACCTATGGTTATCGCCGCCATCGGCATCTTCCTGTCTCTCATCGGCATCTTCCTGGTTCGTACCAAGGAAGGCGCTTCCATGAAAGAGCTTCTCCACTCGTTGGGACTTGGCACCAATGTCAGCGCAGCACTTATCGCCGTTGCCACATTCGTCATTCTCTATCTGTTGGGCATAGAGAACTGGCTCGGCCTTTCTTTCTCGGTCATCAGCGGTCTTGTGGCAGGTGTCATCATCGGACAGGCTACAGAATATTACACCTCTCAGAGCTATAAACCAACACAGAAGATAGCTGAGGCTTCGCAGACAGGTCCTGCCACTGTTATTATAAAAGGTATAGGCACAGGAATGATTTCCACCATGATTCCCGTTGTCACCATCTCTGTCGCCATCATGCTGAGTTATCTTTGTGCCAATGGCTTCGATATGTCGCTGTCGGCAAAATCTATCAGCACCGGCCTTTATGGCATCGGAATTGCGGCAGTGGGCATGCTGTCGACTCTCGGCATTACACTTGCCACAGACGCCTATGGACCTATAGCCGACAATGCTGGTGGAAATGCCGAGATGAGCGGATTGGGCAAGGAGGTTCGTGAGCGTACTGATGCGCTCGATGCTCTTGGCAATACGACAGCAGCCACGGGAAAGGGCTTTGCCATCGGTTCGGCAGCCCTGACGGCTCTTGCCCTTCTTGCATCCTACATCGAGGAGATCAAGATAGCCATGATACGTGCCGTAGAGAACGGAAAACAGTATGTAGATGCGGCGGGTAATGTCTTCGATCCTTCGAATGCAAGCACCATCGACTTCATCAACTTCTTCCAGGTAAACCTCATCAACCCTAAGGTTTTAGTTGGAGCATTCCTTGGCGCCATGGCAGCCTTCCTGTTCTGTGGCTTGACCATGGGAGCAGTAGGCCGTGCTGCAGAATCGATGGTTCAGGAGGTTCGCCGGCAGTTCCGTGTGATCAAGGGAATACTCGAAGGCAAAGCTACGCCTGACTATGGTCGATGCGTGGAGATAAGTACCCGTAGTGCACAACGCGAAATGATCATCCCTTCTTTGCTCGCCATCATTATTCCTATCGTTGTGGGTCTTGTGTTGGGTGTGGCTGGCGTTCTCGGACTTCTCACTGGCGGTCTGGCAGCAGGCTTTACCCTTGCTGTGTTCATGTCCAATTCGGGAGGCGCATGGGACAATGCCAAGAAGATGATAGAAGAGGGAAGCTTTGAAGGAAAGGGCAGCGAGAACCACAAGGCGACTATTGTGGGCGATACCGTAGGCGACCCGTTCAAGGATACTTCCGGTCCGTCGCTCAACATTCTTATCAAACTCATGTCGATGGTCAGCATCGTGATGGCTGGTCTGACCATTGCTTTCCTATAATTCGAAGAATACGTAATAGAAATATGTTGAATAAACACCACTCCTTGGCTGATGGCTACTCCCTGACAGCGATATGCTCGCTGGTCGTGTGGATGTTAGTAGCCGTCTGCCAAGCTGCTTATGGCAAAGATGTCTATCCGAAACAAGCTGTAGAGATAGCCAAGAAGTACATTACCCTGTCTCACGACGTGAAGGCTCAAGCGCGGGCAAAGGGACTTCGTCCTGCTGCCTTGGCACCTTATTATATTTATAACGATGCACAGGGCAAAGGTTTTGTCGTTGTTGCTGGTGACGATGATATGGGCGATGTGTTGGCCTATAGCACCGAGGGAACCCTTGATACGCTACAGGCTAATCCTGGTGTAAAGCTACTCCTGGAGTCTTATCGCCAAACGTATGATGTGCTGAAAGAAGGGCGGGTGATGGTGCAGAGAAAAGCCCGTTCGGGGTTGTTCTCGAAGACCGTATCTCCCTTGCTGAAAAGCAAGTGGGGACAGTCGCATCCGTTTAATGCCCTGACGGGTTATCCCTATAGTGGGTGTGTGGCAACAGCGGTGGCCCAGATGATGTATTACTATCAATGGCCTGCTCAGGGGAGTGGTAAAAACGAATATCGCGTCACCTATTATAATACGATGAAGAGTGCAGACTTTAGTCAGTCGCACTACGATTGGGCGAATATGCTGCCCGATTATAATTATCCTGTATCAGCGACAAAGGAGCAAGAGGATGCTGTAGCCTTATTGATGAACGATGTGGGGGTAGCTTCCTTCATGCAGTACACCCCAGCTTCAAGTGGTACACAAGGCATTTTTGCGTATCAGGCTCTTCAGAAAAATTTCGACTATACTGCGGCTTATGCTACCAAGGCTGTCGAAGGCCCAACTCGTTTTGCGCAGATCTTGCGGCAGGAACTACTTAATGGTTGTCCTGTTTATCTGGAAGGTCGTCCTGCAGGTAATGCTTCAGGTCATGCTTGGGTAATTGATGGGTTTGATGAGAATGGGCTTTTCCACATGAATTTTGGATGGGATGGACAGGGCGATGCCTACTATTCGCTCACCAATCTTAGCCTCTCACAGACTGGAAGCGAGTTTCAAGGCAAGCCCTTGGCCTTCAATCGTGCTATTATGGCCATCTTGGCACATCCCAATAATGGCAAATATCCCGCAATAGAGCGTGGACTTTTGGAGTCATCTCCTCAGTTGATGTTTAATGAGGGTGGGGCTGTCCTTCTAAAGGATGCAGAAGATAAAGGCTTCCTTGCTTCGCAGTCGTTGACCATCGAGATGAACTCTTTTGTCAATAAGGGTAAGCCTTTTAAGGGTGATGTGGGCATAGCAGTTTATGATGCTGAGGGTACATGCCGGCAGGTGGCTTATACCGACGATCACGCTATAGGCGGTTTTACTCAACGACTCTATGGTGGAAGCGATGCAGGCTTTATGGGGAGCGATTATCTTGTCAATCAAGTTCAGTCTGTAAAAATGAAACTTACAGGTTTGGAGAATGGTTATTATCGGTTGGTCCCTGTATGTGTAGCTCAACGAGAGGATGGTTCGTGGGATGAATTCTTCGCGATGAAGAAGGCCCCCATCATAGAGGTGGAACTATCTGATGGACGGGGGCGCATCTCTGAAATCTGTTCTACTGATGTTGTTTTTCAGTTGATGGCGCAGCCCAGGCTCTCAGGTCAAGCAGAGCAGGGTGGAAAGGTATTGGCCTTTTTTACGTTGAAAAACCTGAATGGCGTGCCTCGCGACTGTTATCTGAGGGTGCGGTTGCTCGACGATAGGAAGGCGGTAGTGCTCAATACTCGTGTGGATGAGCTGACCGAGATAGAGGGCTTTACCGAAGCTGAGATTCCCATCGTTCTTTCTTTGCCAGGCAGCATGACTCCAGGACGTTATGAAGTGCAACTTTCTTTGTCGGGTGATGCGGAAGAGACGGTGGTTTATCCCGTCAACCTTATTCACGATAAGGATGCTGCCTATATCGAAGTGCTCAAGGCACAGGAAAAGCCTCTCATGGATCAGGTAGAAGTATTTTTTGCTGATGACTCGCATGAAAAAATAGAATCAGGTAGCGTTGATGTGTCGAAAATATCTCTCTTCAAAATGGCAGTCTTGCTGCGTACGTCTGAAGGTCGTAACTATGAAGGAAATGTATCAATGTTCTGCGAAGACCTGTTGACCCACGAAAAGACGCAGGTTAAGGGCATTGATGACTGGGTGTCTGTCTCGTCTTCTGTGTCTGTGCCTCTCTTTAGCTATTGGTTGCGTAAGGGCGAACTGTCATGGGAAGATGGACATACCTATCGTGTGATGGTGATGGGTGAGATAGACGGGCAGCAGGTGGAACTTGCTGATCCGCAGTCCGCCACCTATTACCTGCAACGTAAGGGGGATGTCCTAACACTCTCACAAGGTACTCCAACGTCCATCGGGACTGTAGCTATCATAGCACCTTCTTTCGCCATCAAGCGAGAGGGTGGTAGAATCATCGTTTCGGGGACTGAACTAAAGTCGTTGCGACTATATGATGTGGCAGGCCGACTGCTTCAGCAGACCACGTCAGCCGACGGAAAACATGCCGTCCTTACCCTACAAGGATCAGCATCAGGCATCTCTGTGTTGCGCATAGATGCTGGTAGGCAATGTTTTACCTATCGTCTTCAATGAGAGATGTATGAAATAAGAAGTAAGAAATAAGAAGAATTAAATAAGAAATCCCCGACAGTAAGGATTGCTTCCTACTGTCGGGGATTTCTTATTTCTTTATAGAGCTGCCATCATGTGTAGTATTTGTCATGAGGGCAAACCACACCTTATTTATTCTGCATTGGCAAGCGCTTCGCGTACTTTGGCTTCTATTTCTTCGAGAAGCTCAGGGTTATCCTTCAGTATCAGCTTGGTAGGATCGGCACCTTGTCCCAGGTTGGAGCCATTATAGCTGTACCAGCTTCCGCTCTTCTTGATGATGCCATGCTCCACGCCCAGATTGAAAACTTCGCCTGCGTGGCTGATGCCTTCGCCAAACATGATGTCGAACTCAGCCTTGCGGAAAGGAGGAGCCACCTTATTCTTTACTACCTTTACGCGCACCAGGTTACCAATCACGTTATCGCCGTCCTTGATGGCTGTAGCCTTGCGGATGTCGAGGCGTACAGAAGCGTAGAACTTCAAGGCGTTGCCACCCGTTGTCGTCTCAGGATTTCCGAACATGATACCTATCTTCTCGCGCAACTGGTTGATGAAGATACAGGTGGTATTGGTCTTGCTGATGGTAGAAGTGAGCTTGCGCAGAGCCTGGCTCATCAGTCGGGCCTGGAGTCCTACCACATTGTCACCCATGTCGCCCTCAATTTCCTTCTTAGGAGTCAGGGCAGCCACAGAGTCGATGACGACGATGTCTACCGCTGCCGAACTGATCAGCTGGTCGGCTATCTGAAGCGCCTGCTCACCATTGTCGGGCTGCGAAATCCACAGGTTGTCTACATCTACACCCAACTTGGCAGCATAGAAACGGTCGAAGGCATGCTCGGCATCGATGAATGCGGCAATACCTCCTGCTTTCTGTGCCTCTGCGATGGCATGGATGGCAAGTGTGGTCTTACCAGAAGATTCAGGACCATAGATTTCTATGATGCGTCCCTTGGGGTAGCCGCCTACGCCCAAGGCCATATCGAGGGCGATACTTCCGGTAGGAATCACCTCTATATTCTCAATGTGCTCGTCGCCAAGCTTCATGATAGATCCCTTACCGAAGTCTTTCTCTATCTTGGCCATGGCAGCCTGAAGGGCCTTCAGCTTACCCTCGTTGGGGTTCAGGGTTCCTTCCTTTATTTCGTCTTTCTTTGCCATATCTTTCTAATGTTTTATGTATTAGTGACGATAAAAACGGCTTGGTATGAATAGTACCTTTCTGTCATCGCCGTCACTAAGGGGGTTATTTTGATAATGATCAGTCAATCTCCAAGTCGCCGTCGAACTCCTCGTGCCAAGGCAGACCCTGCTTGTTGAGCTGCTCCATGAATGGATCTGGGTCGAACTCCTCAACGTTCCATACACCTGGTTTCTTCCAGATGCCCTTGAGGAACATCATGGCACCGATCATGGCTGGCACACCCGTTGTGTAGCTTACTCCCTGCATGCCGGTCTCGTTGTATGCTTCCTGGTGCTTGCAGTTGTTGTAAACATAATAGGTGCGCTCCTTGCCGTCCTTCTTTCCGCGGATACGGCAACCGATAGAGGTCTCTCCGTCGTAGTTCTCGCCGAGGTCCTGAGGGTTGGGCAATACGGCCTTGAGGAACTGCAGTGGTACGATCTTCACCTTGGCAGTCTTGCCGGAGCCGTCGGCCAATGGAGCCTCGTATTCTATCTCATCGATGCGGCTCATGCCGAGGTTCTCTATACAGTCGAGATAGGTGAGATACTGCTGACCGAATGTCATCCAGAAGCGAGCCTCCTTGATGGTAGGATAGTTCTTTACCAGGCTCTCCAGCTCCTCATGGTGCATCAGATAGCTCTCGCGAGGACCGATGTTAGGATAGGTGAGGGGCTTGTGGATAGACAGAGGGTCGGTCTCAATCCATTCGCCATTCTTATACCACAGACCTTTCTGGGTGATCTCACGGATGTTGATTTCAGGGTTGAAGTTGGTTGCGAAAGCCTTGTGGTGATTGCCGGCATTGCAGTCTACGATGTCGAGAACCTCGATCTCGTCGAAGTGATGCTTGGCAGCGTATGCAGTAAAGATGCCCGAAACACCAGGGTCGAAGCCGCAGCCCAGGATGGCGCAAAGACCAGCTTTCTCAAACTTGTCCTTGTAAGCCCATTGCCATGAATACTCAAAGTGAGCCTCGTCCTTGGGCTCGTAGTTGGCAGTGTCCATATAGTTGCAGCCACAGGCTAAGCAGGCATCCATGATGGTGAGGTCCTGGTAGGGCAGAGCGAGATTGATGACCAACTCAGGTTTGTAGCTGTTGAAGAGAGCTTTCAACTGCTCCACATCGTCGGCATCCACCTCCGCAGTCTGGATATCCATCTTGTAACCCTTGTCGTGGATAGACTTTACCAACTTGTCGCATTTTTCCTTGCGGCGGCTGGCAATCATGAACTCTGTAAAAACGTCCTGGTTCTGGACAATCTTAAAGGCTGCCACGGTAGCGACGCCACCTGCGCCAATCATAAGTACTCTACTCATTTCTTATTTCTATTGTTTAATCTTATTTTAATTTTTAATGTTTAATTGGGCTTGCGCCCGCGAAGCTGTTGAATTTTTCACTTAATCTCGTCCGCCGATATGCCCAAGGCATTCATCAGCTCATTTTATTTCATTTGCTGATATGCCCAAGGCATTCATCAGCGAATAGCCCAGTATTTCTTGTCGGAAGTTGCCGCCGGGGAGAGGCTGCATGGCAAAGAGAGTGACGCGTTTCTCGTCGTCTACCTTGCGAAGCATGTCGCGCAACTGGTCGTAGGCATCGCCTTCCTCCGAGTTGGGAATGATCATCACTCGTTTCACCTCCTTGGCATTGCAAACAGTGCGGGCTACGTCTACGAGGAAATCGCCTTTGCCCACCATCTTTTCTTCCGTAGGATATGAAGAGATGACGAACTCGCCCAGACGTGGATCCTTGAAGGCCTGGGCATTCAGCTCCTTCTCGTAGTCGGAAGGGCGGAAGTTCTGCATCGCCTTCGATTGCTGGCTGTGTATGAGCACCAGTTGAGTCTCGTGCTCTCCTTCTCTTAACCCACCGTCGAGGGCAATACATACAGCCCACTGAGCCATGTCGGCAGGCTGGATGCGGCGGTTGATCATACGCTCAAAGTTTACGATAAGGTCGAATGCCACCTTGTCGATATAGTCTGCATCAGCGATGATTACATTCTCGCTCCATTTGATATTGTTGGTGTTCAATGAATTCATACGTGCAAAGATACAAATTATTTTTGTAACTTGTCAAAAGTCTTGGCTAAAATATCAAAACTTTAGGTCGATAGTCATATTTTCGTGTTAATTTTGCAACCAGTAATACAAACAATCAAGAAATGAAAAGTGTTTTAGAGGGTCGTCCTGCCTTAAAGAAGGAAGTGGATAAGATTGCCGAGGTAGCTGGCTATCTTTGGCAGAATGGTTGGGCTGAGCGTAATGGTGGCAATATTACGGTTAATGTGACCGACCTTGTTGATGACGAGATGAAGGCGCTGCCTGCCATTAGCGATGTGAAGCAGATAGGTACTGTCCTGCCTGCGCTGAAGGGCTGTTACTTCTTCTGCAAGGGAACAGGCAAGCGAATGCGCGACTTGGCTCGTTGGCCTATGGACAATGGTTCTATCATTCGTATTCTGGACGATTGTGCCAGCTACGAAATCATTGCCGACAATGCCGTGATGCCTACATCCGAGTTGCCAAGCCATCTGTCGGTTCATGCTCGTCTTATCGAGAAAGGCTCCAATTATAAGGCCACAGTTCATACTCATCCCATCGAGCTCATTGCCATGAGCCACAACAAGAAGTTTATGGGCAAGGACGTGCTGAGCAATCTGCTCTGGAGCATGATTCCTGAGACCAAGGCTTTCTGTCCGCTCGGACTGGGTATAGTGCCATATAAGTTGCCTGGCAGTCTGGAACTTGCCGAGGGAACTCTGAAGGAGTTGGAAGACTACGACGTAGTGATGTGGGAGAAGCATGGCGTATTCGCCAAGGGTCTTGACGTGATGGACGCCTTCGACCAGATAGACGTACTCTCCAAGAGTGCAAAGATATATATCGATGCCAAATGTATGGGGTTTGAGCCTGATGGTATGAGCCAGGAGGAAATGGCCGAAATGACTAAGGCTTTCAACCTGCCAAGATAATTGTTTTTAGTAGTTTTGAAGTAGAAATTGTTTGTTAAGAGGGTGCGTCACAGACTTATGACACACCCTCTTTTTATTGCCATTTTTTCTCCCTTGCTTAATTTTTGGTTCGTTATTTTCTTATAATAGATAAAGGAAGAAGACAACGGCCGTAGTTCTGAATCCATCGAAAGTAGGATTATTTTAAAAATTAGGAGAAAACAAGTTATGAAACGAGTATTCAATCTTTTGGTAGTAGACGAGAGTGGAAGCATGAGTATTATCCGCCGTCAGGCTTTGGTGGGAATCAACGAGACCCTTGCCACCATTCAGAAAATGCAGAAGGCGCATGCCGACTTGGAGCAGCGTGTCACCCTGATCACCTTCGACAGCACTCACATGAAACTGTTGTACGACAATGCGTGTGCTCATGACGCCAAGCCCCTGCGCTCCTGCGCCTACAACCCCTGTGGAGGCACGCCTCTCTATGATGCCATAGGATTAGGGCTGTCAAAGGTAAATGCCTTGACCACACCAGACGACAGCGTGTTGGTGACGATTATCACCGACGGCGATGAAAACTGCAGTCAGGAGTACACTTTGGCGATGATACAGAATCTCATCGAGAAGTTGAAGAAGCAGACCTGGACCTTTACCTTTATCGGTACCGACGACCTGGACGTGGAGAGTATCGCAATGGATATGGGCATCGACAACCATCTGTCCTTTGCCGAGGACGAGGAGGGCACCAAGGCCATGTTTGCCAGTGAGAACAGAGCCAGGGAGAGATACAATAAGTGCAGGGCTGCTGATTGCGCAATGCCTCTTGGCAGCTATTTCGAGGAGGAATATTGAAAAAATAAGCAGAAAATATGGGATTATTCTTATTTTTTGTGGTAAAGTTTACATCGTGATGTATTTTTTTGTATCTATAAGATTTCATATCGGATACTTTTTGGATTTACCGTTGAGTGTAAGCGGCTCCGCTTACTTTTTTCTTTACAAAATGAGAGCAAAAATGTCGATGTGGCAAGATGGTTTGCTTTCGCTGACGGCTTTCATTATGTGAAATTGATGACCGAGAAAAGCGAGAAGAAGATGCTGTGTTGTAAAATCTGTTTACTGTGAAAATTCCTGTTTGTCAATAATGCATATTTATATATTCTGCCTTAATAATGAGGCTTAGTATATTTATACAAATCTATACATGGATAATAGCAATAAGTATTCATGCGAAAAGTTAAATATGAGTTAAATATCTTCTTTTATGTTATATATTGTTAATTTATAACCTTGCGCTTTCCTTTTTTATGAACAGATTTTAAAGAAAGTCTGGACTTCTGA
>CAVACC010000058.1:0-20560 GCA_963587495.1 Clostridia bacterium
GTAAATACCTGCGACTGGATTTGAACCAGTTAGGTTAGTGTCATGCCCGACACACGATAAAAGGGGCATTTCATCTTGAAGAAACGCCCCCTTGTACCTGATTTATTGAACTTTCTCATGTGTGGAAGTTAGAGACACTCAGATATTTATAAGATCATGATTTTTTTCCCATTACATAAATAAACACCAGCTTTATGTGGCCGTTGGATCTTTATACCTGAAAGTGTGAACCACTCGTGGGAAAGACCATCAGCATATACTTCAGGATGTTTTATGCCCGTAGATATATCATCAACAGACATTACTGGCTGCGAGGGAACCGACATGTCAACGATAAAACGAAAGGTTCTTCCTTCTTGTAGCGTCACACCGTCAGCCACATACACATTGCCATCACTATGCCCATTCACTGCCTGATGCCCTATGAGAAACACATCACTCATGGAAGAGATGCGGTATTCACCTGTAGGATTCAATTCAACACCCCATCCTGCCTGTCCGAAAAATTTAAAGTCAACATGATTTACATTCAGTTGACGACCTGCAGTAAGTGTCAGTTGGTATCTCTTGTTGCCCACGGGTGCCATACATGTAGCATGGTCGGTATCAGTCCACCAGCTCTGATTGCTTATGATACTATAATACGGTTTATGCAATCCATCACTGCCAATAGCCCATAAGGCACCGGTGCCATCTGCATTAAGACTCAATGGATTCCCATTCTCATGAGAGGCGTATATACGAAAACTCTTCGTTGCGGGGACAAACTTGATGTTATAATAACCACTAAGAGCCGTAAACTTGAAACAACCATTTCCTAACTTGATGAAAAAATCAGGATCTTCATAGAAGTCAGGTGAACTGAAGGCATCATCGCCTACAGCAGTGTATGTTTTGCCCTTTTCAAGATAGATATTGATAGAAAAACTATTTCGGTTATCTGACGGAATCATCTCCATACCACCAAAGGTCACGGCATTTTGTTCTGTATCTCCCAAAAGGACAGAAACAATACTTTTGGCAGGTATATCTACGTTCACATATTCGCTATTCGAAGCAAGGTTGATATGCTTTTCGACCGATGTCTTATTACTAATGACAAAAGCTGTGGTGCCATCCGAGTTTCTTAGTGCGACATAATTGAAGTCCCAGTCATCTCTTGGTACACCATTCTCTATATAGTCACATCTTACCGCACCAGGTCGGATGACAGAAGAAAGATGGCAAATGATATAATAATCGCGATTGTAGCGTGCCGTAGAGAGCGCATAACTACTTGCATCTATTTCTATATTGCCATACACAGTACTATTAGATAAGGTGGTAGGATGACCATCATAGTCAAGAAGCAGGTTCCATGCTATAAATGCACTACTCTGGTTTTGCAACGCACGCAAACCCGACCAGTTGAATTCTCCGCATAGCTTGTCTTTTAGATTACGTCCATCGTTCCACGAGCCTATACTTGTCTCAGTATAGATTGACTTCAGACCCGTGTTATTATAAAACGTAGCCATGGCTGTAGGGTCACCCCCATAGTTATGAAAAGCGGCACCTTCCACAAGATCGTCACCAAGAAACGATGATGACCGCAAGGACTTTGCTACCTGTTCGGCATATTGTTCGTTATCAAAATTGTGGTCAAAAAGATATATCTTGGTACTCAGTCCTGCATTGTGAAAGGTTGTGGCAAGAACCTTAACAAAAGCTATTTCCTCTTCAACATCCATGAGCATAGCTCCTCCTTCGTTGTTTCCGTTTCCAGGTTCATTTTGTGGAGTCACCGCATGGATTGTTATTCCGTTGTCTTTCATCGCTTTCAGAAACCTTACGAAATAGTCCGAATAACAAGTTTTATTCAGATGTCCGCCTACATAGTTCTCATACGGAACATCCCCATTTTTCTGACTCACCTTCATCCATTTAGGAGCAGTCCATGGTGCGGCAATGATTTTCAGCTTGGGGTTGATGGCTTGCACTTCTTTTAGAATGGGAATCACATACGCAATTTCTTCACTTTGAAGGGCAAAATTTTCTATGCCTTTTACATCGCAAAGAGTATAGCGTGAAAGAGAAAAGTCACTACATCCTATGCTTATGCGCACATAACTCGCACCATAACCCTGGCGCTCTGAAAATATTTTCTTAAGAAGTGCAACACGTTCTCCTACACTCATTCGCATTAGATTGTAACACGTCCCTCCGGTAAGAGCGAAGCCAAAACCATCTACCGTCTGATATTGACGGTCTGTATTGATACGCACATAGTTGGATGCAGGACTACCTTTTGTGGTTTTCAGTATTGTCTCTGACAAGAGTTTACTGTTGTTTTCCGTAGTGATCATCACACGGGCTTTTTGCGCTATGACTTGTAAAGAAGTTAATAGCAATAAACCTACAAGGAAAAAGTTTTTTGCAAAAAGAATTCGTCTCTTCATATTTTTAATTATTTGACCACATACTGGACTCATGTCACTGATCTGGTTATCACTCATGCGGAAGAATCTTCCGCATGAGTTTTTATTACTGAACTTTCGCATATCAGGAAGTTAAAGGAGTTAAGGAAGTTAAGGAGTTAAGACGTATGTCTTGCAGCTTAATAACTACGCCAAAAAGACTATTGTCTTAACTCCTCAGCGACCGTAGGGAGCGATAACTCCTTTAACTTCATTAACTTCTGAACTTGCGAAACTTGAATTTATTATTTTATGTTATTTCACTAAAATCTTCTTTCCGTTATGTATGTACACTCCCTTTGGCAATGAGCCTGCACCATCGTTCATACGCTGACCTTGCAAGTTGTACCACGCATGATTATCCTGTTTGTGGGTCTCTATGCTACTTATTCCGTTAGAAGAACCATTCTTGTAGAAATACAGATTGTCGAGATAGAAGGTCTCTCCTTTACCGTTATCAAACTTGAACTGGAAGATCCTGGAAGCGTTGAGTCCAACAAAATCACTCATAGGGATATCTATGCTATTCCATTGATTAGCTATGAGATTAATAGGTTTTTTCAAATGGTCGTTGACACTCCCATCGTTGTTACGACA
The DNA here is from genome assembly GCA_963587495.1 of Clostridia bacterium. GTDB lineage: Bacteria > Bacteroidota > Bacteroidia > Bacteroidales > Bacteroidaceae > Prevotella. The sequence continues at coordinate 3,054 of CAVACC010000058.1, forward strand.
TATTGGGTATACATTGATCGTAAAAGAAGATAGAGGATAGATATCCAAATGGAGATATTCCATATCTGTTGCGTCTATCTCAGAACCACCAAACTCAATTCCGACATAATCAAAGTTGGAATTCTTGAATGTATTGTTGCCGTCAAGGCTGACTCTCTGTGTAGCTGTCTGTTGATGCCAAGAGCCAATAAACATACGCGGAACAAGCGAAGTGTAAGTATCACTATAAACCGATTTCACATTGTCAGTTGTGTGATGAGGGATAGGAGCAGCAGTAACTTCTGGTATAGGATGAACTGTCCCAGACTGTCCTTTAAATCCACCAATAGTTACCACGGCACGTTCTGGATGACTGGTGGCACATGTTGCACTTTGGTCAAATGTGTCATCGTATGCGAAGGCATAGGTATAACCGTCGTAACTGATGTCTTTCTGATGGAAGAATTTCACATAAGGGTTATATACATCGGTGTTGAAGTAGCTTCCTGTATCTCCCCAATACTGCAGTTCGCCATCTGCAAGATTTGTTTTTATCACTCCACGATTCATCGCTCCACAGAACATGGCTTGTACTGGAAGATCTGCATTGTTGCCATTGAATTTTGCAAACTCTCCTGCACCTTCTATCACATCAATGGAGGTAGGCTTGCCAACAATGGCCGTCTGCCCTTGACGAGGTCCTGACTCACTTTTTAAGACGAAGTTGTTGCCATTCACACGTCCACGCCAAACACCTAATTGGTCGCCCATGTTTACGTATATGTCTTTAGTGCGAAACTCGCTCCAGATACGGTTGATGTAGCCATCGAAATATCCAGTATTCTTCACCTCTGCCACTTTAGATGGTTGCATAATAATACCTCCCAAATGATCCTGAGTTATCTTGTTCTTCAGACAGTTAGAGAAGATATTACCTTCGTTTTGTGTCTTCCAGCGATTGATAATCTCCTCATAGGTATTCACCTCTCCACGCTTGGTGTATGGATTATTGGCACCTGCCGAAGCATTTCCATATAGTTCCAATCCCATGGGATATTGGAATGCATCAACACGTGTGGTATTGATAAACATCACACCAAACCTATCATAAGAAAATTCAATAAGTTCCCATCGCAGATCGATATTCGGGTCGGAAGGGTTTTGCATGTCAGCTCCTGCATACCCACCATTATTATCGTTTACGTGTAGGTAAAGCGGTGAATTGAAACCAAAAAACATACGGCAAGCATGGGTTCTATCTACGTAAATGGTTTTGTTTTTTATCTTATTCAGCGGCGTAAACACATTGGCATAACCTCTATCTCCGTTGGACTTATGCAGAGTGTTTGTATTGACAGTAAGGGCCCTGAGTGCAGCATCACTTGCATTGTTGGCTATGAGGTCATAATAAATAGGAGCATCATTACTCACTTTCTTACCAATGATAGCCACATATACCTTGTCGTCAGGAAAAACAGAATTGTTCACTATCTCTATAGGAATGTTTTGTGCATGGACTTTCAGAATTGCGACACAGAATAACGTTAAAAACAATAAAACACGATTTTTTTTCATAATAGTTAATTTTGAATTATTATTAGATTATAGAATATAGCAATGTTACAGCTCGACCCGTATCTTTTTAGCAATGGAATCTATTTTCATGATGTAGATACCTGCCTTCATTTTATCCAAAGACATGGAATATTTGACAGAATCTATTGTCTCGCGACGTATCAGTCTTCCGCTTACATCATAGATAGTCAATTCTTTGCCTTTTGCACCTGTCACGATGATGGTATTGCCCTCTTTTCTGAGGTTCATCCCAGAGAGACTTTCGGTGTTTACGATGCCAGAATAGACTGACGGACTAACGAATTTCCACTGTTGCGTATTGGTGCCATTGTTGTCATATAGCTTTATCCACTCGCCATTGTCCTTGCTCGAGCTCGGTATCTCTATCACTTTACCACTAAGACGTGAAACAAATTGATAATAACCATCACCCTTTTCGACAACGATGAACTGTTGATTCCTGTTGCCGATATATTCATAGAGTTGCACCTGGGCGCCATCGTTTTTCGACCAATCGGCTACATCCATACCTTGCCTTTTGTTGACTGAAGTACATATAGAATAAACACCTTTTTCACCACCAATCTCTGTCAATGTCCATATCTGCGTTGCATCCATGCCCTCATCATCATATTGAACGATGGCTGTATTATTGTCTGTGTTGTTGTTGTCCAAATCAAGAAACTTACCACTGTTGCGGTTTTGCAACTTATAGTCACCTGATAGTCCACTCTTTCCGTATGCCTCAACCTTCAACGAAGACATCTTATCATTCCATTCTTCACCAACGAAACTCTCAGAGGCTGTGTATGACTTACTTTTGCCATTGAAATTGTCACCCTCATAGATTGTAACCTTGAAACCAGGAGTGACCTTCAAAGAACTCATATCATTGTCCGTCAGATTGTAAAGCCCCATTCGACTGAGGTTATATTCGCCTTCAGAAAGGGTCACAGCTTTACCCTTATAGCCTGCATCGGTATACAATGTAACTGCAGAAGCCTCGTCGTATCGGTTCGCAACCACGGCCCACTGTTGTGTGTGGGTGCCATTGTTGTCGTAGATTTTTATCCATTCACCATTTCCTTTGCTTGATTGTGGAATCTCTACCACTTTACCACTGTTACGAGCTACAAGTTGATAATAGCCTTCACCACAGTCGTAGAGAATAAACTGTTGATGATTATTACCCAAATAGTCGTATAGTTGCACCTGAGCTCCGTTATCCTTAGAAAAATCAGCGACATCCATACCTCGGTTCTTATTACCATAGGAGCAGATGGAGTAGACACCCTTACCTTTCATCACCTCTGTAAATGTCCACGTCTGAGAGGCATCTACACCCTCGTCATCAAACTGGACGATTGCGGTATTGTTATCAGTCTTGTTATTATCCAAGTCAAGATACTTACCACTGTTGCGGTTCATGATTTTGAAGTTACCCGATAGACCGCTCTTACCATTTGGTTCGATTCGCACCGAACAAGCCTTATCGTTCCAATCCCCACCAACAAAAGAAGCGTCTGTTGTCCAACTCTTTGAATTACCAGTGAAATCAGCATTCTCATAGAGTGTAATCTTGAAGCCTTTTGTGACCTTCAACGATGATATATCCTTAGCACTAATGCCATACATGGCGAGGTCTGCCTGAGTGTAGCTACCCTCGCCCAATGATGTTGAATAACCACGATAGTCGGAATCTGCATAAAGACTTGCTATACTGTCATCGCACTTTTTTGTACCAAACACACGTAGCATCCTCGTTGCCCACTGATTAAGATTCCATGTTTCATCGTTATAAACCCAAATAAAACCTCCGCTCACTCCATTATTTCTCTTCCATGACTCCATCTGAGCTACGCATGCATCTACACCACCTTCTTGGTAATTCATTCTTCCTGCATGGACAGCTCTGTTACCTAAATGCCAGTCGGATGGATTGTTTCCTGCTCCGCCATCATAACACTGTATAAGTACCCTATCACATCTATCGCCCAACTGAGAAACAAGATTTTCCCAAAAACTACGGTTCGTATATGGCGCGATAGTTGTTTTATACCCCAATTCATACATCATCTGGTGGAATTTAACAGCCGTTGCGACATCGTAGCAATGCTCATCATCGTTGTTTACAGCATCAATCTCTGGAATGGCATTTTTAAGCGCTTTAAAATTCTTATACAAGATGGTACCACTTCCTACACCATGACTATTAATAAGTTCCTTGATGCGACTAAAAGACTCGTTACCCCAACCACCTATACATATTTCTATTCTACTTATGGTTGTTGGTGCCTGTTTTAGTTTTTTTATGTCAGAGACATAGTTGGGTTGCGTGTTACCAAACACATACTTTCCATCTTTGCATACCGTCTCGCCATCTGTAGTCAGTGTACCATCGGGCTCAACGTTGATATTGAAGAGAATGATGTATGTGAAACCAGAATTGCGTAATTTCTCGATGGTACCGGGACGATCACGTCGGATATGTCCACCTACATACACGCCAGTGGATTGGGCAATAGTTTTGCTCACTCCCGAAAATACGAGAACGAGCAATAAAAACAGAGTTTGTTTCAATGTATTCATGCTTTGTACTTTTTTGAAAAACGTGAAATAAAGTTGTTAGTCATTCCAAATGATTCCATCAACGATGATCGGTTTGTAAATTCTCCTATTCATAAGCATAGTTCTTTTAATCATTAAGTTATTAAGTTTTCGCTTGTAAAATTACTTTTTTTATCGTTTCGTTTTTCGGCAGTGGGTAAAAAAGTGGCTTCACGAAGCAACAAAAAGAGCACAAGTAACTGATTATCTATTGTTTATCTATTTCTTCGTTTTGAAAAATATTAAGACAAAAGGGGCATTTCATCTTGAAGAAACGCCCCCTTGTACCTGATTTATTGAACTTTCTCATGTGCGGAAGTTAGAGAAGTTATCTTAACTTCCCCATTTGAGAAAGTTGTTTTTACTTTTTTACCTTTAAATATTACTTTTTCACCTTAAAGCTTCCCTTGTTGGTTCGTACGATGTAAATGCCACCAGCATTCATATCACTGACACGGCGGCCAGTGAGGTCGTAGATGCCGAGCACCTTGGCTTGCTGCTTCTTATCTGCAGTAGAAGCCTGGATACCAGTAGTAATCTTCTTGTAGAAGAAGACACCGTCGAGATTCACCTCTACACCGTTGGTTCCGCCAGCAAGGACACTCAGGATGTTATTTTTGTAAGAACTATTACCCAAGAAGGCAGGAGCGCCATATTTCTTGATTTCTGTCATTGGAATATCGAAGCTGTACCATTCGCCGTTGCGATAGAAATCGCCAAGTACTGCATATTTCTTACCTGCATCTTCGAAAGGAGCAGAGCCAATGGTGAAGTGAGCGTTCTCGCCAATGACGATGGCATAAGGAGCGCTCTTGCTGATCTCATTGGTTGTCTTCATTGAGAAGTGGAGCCAGTAACTGTCGTCTATCATGCTCATATCGGTGGCTGCTGCTGGAGCATAGCCGGCGCCCGACCAACCTTTTCCGCCAACAACCTTCACGCAGGAGTATTCCTCGTCGTAGCCGAAGCTGTTGGTGCCTGTGGCTGTAGCACCTGTCATGGTGCCCTCCCAGAGGTTGAAGTTATAGCGACTATTGTCGACATTGTAGTCGGCCTTTACCTTGCCTGCGTCCTTTACTTGATTGGCAAAGGTGCTGCCAGTGGCGATGAGCACGTAGTCGGAACCCGATGCAATGTCGAAAGTCGACTGTTTTTCGGCGTTGAGCGACTTGGATCCAAATTCTCCGAGCGTAGCATCGACATCAGGAGTCTCGCTGCCACCCTGCTTCTTATAGAAGAACACGTTGTCGAAGATCAGTTTTGTTCCTTCATTTCCACCACTGAGCGCGCAGAAAGCATTCTCTCTATAGGCAGCAGCACCACCGTCCTTGTCGGGGAACACAGTTCCTGCCATCTTCTTGAGCTTGCTGAAAGGAATGTCGAAACTGTACCATTCGCCATCGCGTTTGTAGTCGCCCAAAATCATGCCCTCCACAGGGTTGTTGCCGATAGTGAAGCTGGCCGCACCTACACGAATCGCATGAGAAGCATGCAAGAGAGCATCGTCGCCCTTCATCGAGAAATGGAGATAGTAGCTGTCGTCGAGCATGGAGAGGTCTTTCAATCCGTGAAAGCCCAATCCTGACCATCCTTTTTGGGTAACGGTAAAAACAGAGTAATCCTCGTTGAGTCCGAAGGAATTGACACCTGTTCCAATGCTTGGCGCATAGGTGTTCTCCCAGATATAGAGGTGCTGCTTGGTGTTGTCTACTGAATAGTCGGCTTTGATTTTCTCACCCATCTGCTGCATTACACCGGTGGAAGCGCTGATAATGACGTAGTCGGAACCTTTGGAGAAGTCGAATACCGACTTGCCCGTTGCGTCGAGCGACTTGTAGCCATATTCTCCTAACTTGGTGGTTGTGTCCTCGAAATGTGTGTCCTCGTTGATATTATCGACGGTTTTTCCGTTGATGGTGTAGCACTCCTGTCCCTCCTTCTGGTAAAGGCGAATATAGTCTACATACATCTTCTTCTCGCCAGAATTGAGGGCAGTAACGGCTGCTCTATCGTGCACGCCTGTGAAGTTGCCGCCTATCGCCAAGTTGACGAGCATATAGAACTGCTTGTTGAAATAGTTGCCTGGCGATGTATTCAGACTTCTGTCGCTGATGTCCATGCTATAATAAGGTTTAGTAGCATCGTCGAGATACATGTTGATGACATCGGGCGTCCACTCCAATACAAACTTGTGGAACTTGCCGTCTTGCAGGCTCGTAGGCGAAGTGGTGAACTTGCCATAGTTGGGATAGCCACCATTCTGATAAACACCCCAGTGGCAGGCACCGCTATAGTATTTCTCCTGAGTGCCATTCTTGATTCCGTCAGCATGTCCCATCTCCAAAACATCGATTTCACCGCACGAAGGCCATGTTCCCGTGTTGCCAAGCAGCCAGAAGGCTGGCCACAAACCATTGGCAGTCTTAGGGATCATGATGCGTGTTTCCAACTTACCATATTTGAACGACACCTTGTCCTTGGTGAAGAGTCGAGCCGAAGTAAGGTCGGGCTTGGCTGTGATGATGAGTGCCTTGGTGGTTCCGTCGGGTGCGAGACCCACGGTGGCGTTGGCCTTCTGATAGCTTTCCAACTCCCAGTTGCCAAATCCGTTGTCACGGGTTCCAATTTCATAGTTCCAGGTAGTTTCGTTTACTGCTCCCACGTTGTCAAACTCGTCCGCCCATACCTTTTTATAATCCTGGCCATAAGCAGGCGCCACGAACATCATGGACGATGCAAACAGAAGTAAATTCAAATGTTTCATACTCATTTAAGTTTTTAAAGTTATTAAAAAAATCAGATTGTTGCCGCAAAATTAAACAAAAAATCCACCCATTTTTCGGCATAAAATGGAAAAGTGGAACACCAGAAGCGCCATAAGATTCACAAACCACTAATAATCAACTGTTTAAAAGATAATCAAAGATAAGAAGAAAGTGGACAACATACGAACAGAAGCAAAATCGCACAAAAACACAATTCTACTTTTTGTCAACACACAAGAAGGATGAAAGCGCCCTTTTCTCGAAGTTCAGCTTTATAAAGCGTCCACTGATTTCGATTTTCAAGTTTCTCGCACAGTACTGATAATCAGAAATATAAGAAAAACTTTCTACTTTGCAAATCCACTTTTATTTATCACTGGGTTGTTACCGACTATTTTTTTAGTACATTTGCAAGCGGAAAAACGAATGCTTCGGTAGAAGACGAAAAAGTCGTCCACCTACATCATACCTAATAATAACGAGACACAATAATAATAAAAATCTAAACATTTAGCTTATGAAACCAACAAGGTTATTAATGGTGATGCTGACATTGTTTGTGGCAACCATCATGCAGGCGCAACAGATTACCTGTAAGGGTAACATTGCCGACGTGAGTGGCGAACCCATCATCGGTGCATCAGTAGTAGTAAAAGGTACCTCGCAAGGTACAGTTTCCGACTTGGACGGTAACTTCACGATTCAAGCCAACCCCAACACAACATTGGTCGTATCTTATATAGGATATGTGACTCAAGAGGTGAAGGCTTCCGACAAGCTGAAAATCACGCTGAAGGAAGACTCACGCACCCTCGAAGACGTAGTGGTAGTGGGTTATGGTGTTCAGAAGAAGAGCGTCGTAACAGCCTCTATCGCCAAGGTGAGCGCCGACGACCTCGACGGCAAGGCGGCAGTACGTGTCGACAACGCACTGAAGGGTTTGGCCTCAGGTGTTACCGTCACTTCCTCATCAGGTCAGCCTGGTGCAGCCTCTCAGGTTCGTATCCGTGGTATCGGAACCATCAACAACAGCAACCCTCTCTACATCGTTGACGGAATGCCTATCGAGGGCGGTATCGACTATCTGAACCCCAGCGACATCGAGAGCATCGAGGTGCTGAAGGACGCTGCCTCTGGCGCCATCTACGGTACACGTGCTGCCAACGGTGTCATCCTCGTCACCACCAAGGGCGGCGAGAAGGGCAGAGTACACGTGAACTACAACTTCTCTTACGGCTGGCAGAACCCATGGAAGCACCGCGATGTGCTTAACGCCACCGAGTATGCAGTGATGATGAACGAAGGTCTTGTCAACGCAGGACAGGCTCCTATCTATGCCGATCCTTATCAGTACGGCAAGGGCACCGACTGGCAGGACGAGGTGTTCAACGACAACGCCGGTGTTGTCAACCATGAGGTGAACGTCAGCGGCGCTTCCGACAAGATCAACTATTACCTCTCTATGGGTTACTATCATCAGGACGGTATCGTAGGCGGCAACTACGACCGAAGCAACTACAGCCGTCTGTCGCTTCGCAGCAATACCAGCTACACGCTCTTCGACGACACCAAGGACCGCGACTGGCTCAACAAACTGCAGATCAGCGCCAACATCTCTTACTCTCGTGTCAAGAGCAAGGCCATCGACGCCAACTCTCAGTATGGTTCACCATTGGGTTCAGCCCTCTACCTCTCTCCTATCCTCACTCCTACCGTGAGCGGTGCAGCAGCCGAAGCTCAGAGCAGTCTCTATGGCGAGCAGTACATGCTCTACGATGGAGCCGGACGTATGTACACAGTTCCAGGAAGCAGCTATCAGGAAATGAACAACCCATTGGCCATGCTCTCGCTGCCTGGCGACTTGGGCTGGAGCCATAAGTTTGTAGCCAACTTCTCTGCCGACCTCAACATCGGTTACGGTGTGAAATACCGCATCTCTTACGGAGCCGACCTCTCATTCTGGGGAAGCGACGGCTACACACCTCTCTATTATCTCTCTGGAAACAATAAGGCCACTATCACCAACGCCCACCAGTCGAGCAACCGCGGCACTGTATGGCAGTTGGAGAACGTGCTGACTTGGGACAAGACCTTCAACAAGCACACCATCAACTTGGTGGCAGGTCAGAGTGCGATGCAGAATACAGGCATGAACCTCTATGGTGCATTGCAGAACCTCAAGGACATCAACAAGCCTTTCATGAACAATACGAGTGCCGCCCAGAGCCGTGGCGAGATGTCTGCCAGTGGAGGACCTGCTTACGAGCACACCCTGAGTTCATACTTCTTCCGTGCCAGCTACAACTACGACGAGCGCTACATGGCACAGTTTACTGTACGTCGCGACGGTAGTTCACGCTTCGGTGCCAACAACCGCTACGCCACCTTCCCTTCATTCTCTTTGGGTTGGAACGTCATCAACGAGCCTTACTTCAAGGCTCCCGACTGGCTGAGCAACCTGAAACTGCGTGCCAGCTGGGGTAAGAACGGTAACGACAACATCGGTGACTTCACCTACGCTGCTTGGACAGCTTCGCCTTACAACACCATCCTGGGCAAGGGCGAGACCGTTGTCAACGGTGTACAGGCAGGCTCACTTGCCAACCCCGACCTGAAGTGGGAGGAGAGCGAGCAGACCGACCTGGGTCTCGATCTGGGATTCTTCAAGAACGCCCTGACATTCAGCGTCGACTATTACATCAAGAAGACCAACGGCATGATTATCAGTATGCCTATCCCTAACTATGTGGGCGCCGGCGCACCTCTTGGCAACGTGGGCGATATGGAGAACAAGGGTCTTGAGCTCGAAGCCAGCTACAAGTGGAACATCGGTAAGGCTAAATTCCACGCCAAGGCTAACGCCTCTTATCTGAAGAACAAACTGAAGAACCTCGGCAACACCTCAGGCTTCTTGGAGCTCGGTTCTATGCAGAACACCGGAACCATCACACGCGGTTCCAACGACGAGCCTTTCCCATACTTCTACGGCTACAAGACAGCCGGTATCTTCCAGACCATGGACGAGGTGAAGGCATGGGTCAACAAGGACGGCGAGATGCTGCAGCCTAAGGCTGTGCCTGGCGACGTGCGCTTCGTCGATGTAGACGGCAACGGAGCCATCGATGCTGCCGACCGCACCAAGATAGGTAAGGGAATGCCCGACTGGACCTTCGGTTTCACCCTCAACGCCGAGTACAAGGGCTTCGACTTCATGATGATGTGGCAGGGCACTGCCGGCAACGACATCTTCGATGCCACACGCCGTACCGACGTTCAGCCAGCCAACCTTCCTTCTTATCTGCTCAACCGCTGGACAGGTCCAGGCACTTCCAACAAGTACCCACGCTTCGTTGTCAACGACGGAACCAACTGGCAGAGCAGCGACCTCTACATCACCGACGGTTCTTACCTCAGACTCAAGAACATCCAGCTGGGCTATACCCTGCCACAGTTCATCACCAAGAAGTTCTTCGTCAACAAGCTGCGCCTCTTCGTAGCAGCCGAGAACCTCCTCACCCTCACCAAGTATGCAGGCTTCGACCCCGAAATCTCATCAGGCGACAGCACAGGAGCCACTTCGCTGGGTGTCGACTATGGTGTCTATCCTCAGAGCCGCACCATCACCGTGGGCTTCAACCTTGGATTCTAAACCTCTAAAAAACTTATCATTATGAAGACAAAGAAAATATATAAATATGTATTGATGGCAGCGCTCATCGCTCCCCTTACATTGACAAGCTGCTCGGATGACTTCTTGGACGTGACCCCTCCCGACAAGGCCACCCTGCAGGAATATTACAGCAACAAGGAGCACATCATGGAAGCTGTGGCTTCCACCTACAACCCCATGCGCCAGTACGACTGGAACAACGTGCAGTATGCTCCGCTACAGCTCTGCAGCGACATCATGGCAGACGATGTGTGGGTAGGCGGCGGAACCAGTTCCGACAACCTCTTCCTACAGAAGATGTCCAACTATGCCAGCACCCAGAACCCAGGCGATGCCCTCACAGGCATCTGGGATCAGAGCTACAAGGGCATACGCAACGCCAACGACGTGCTCACCTATTTAGAGTGGGCCAAGGCTGCCCTCACACAGGCCGACTACAACACCTTCATGGCCGAAGCCAAGGTGCTGCGCGCCTTCTACTACATGCAGGTGTGGAAGTTCTATGGCAACATACCTTTCTACTTCGAGAACCTCAAGTCGCCTTACATCGGTGAGCAGAAGAGCGCCGACGAGGTGTACGAGGCTGTCATCAAAGACCTCGAAACCGCCATCGACCTCAACGCCCTGCCTATGAAATGGGACGACAAGAACCTGGGACGCATGAGCCAGGCTGCCGCTTACATGATCTATGCCGAGATGGTGATGTATCAGAACGACGAGAGCCGCTACGCCAAGGCATTAGGCTATATGCGCGATATCATCAACGACCGACAGAACTATGACCTCAACCCCGACTACGCCAACATCTTCCTCGAGAGTGGCGAGTGGACCAAGGAGAGCATCTTCGAGATAGGCTACATGGACGACGGAGCCGTGCGTGCCTGGGGCGGTGGAGTCATCAATGCGGGCGGAACCGTCTATCCACGCTTCATCTCTCCACGCGACTACAAGGAGAGCGACGGAGTGGACAATGGATGGGGATTTGAGCCTGTAAGACTCGAGACCTTAGACCTCTTCGACGAGGGCGACGTGCGCAAGGACGCCACCATCTTCGACAGCCGTGGCAAGAACTGCGACACCAAGAGCTGGCAGTACACCGGACTCTGGCTCAAGAAGTATCTCGCCTACAAGGACAACAACAAGGACCAGAAAGCCGACGGCGACCTTAACTTCAACAACAACCTGCGCATCTACCGCTTCGCAGAGACCCTGCTCAATGCAGCCGAGCTCATCGTGCGCACAGGCGGCAACATGGCAGATGCCGAGGAATACCTCAACATGGTACACCACCGTGCCGGACTCACCGACAACAAGGCTGCCACTATCGACAACATCATCGACGAGCGCCACAAGGAGTTTGTAGGCGAGGGCAAGCGCTACTGGGACCTCATCCGCACAGGCAAGGCTGCCACCACACTCGTACCCGATGCCTACGGCTACCGCACCAACACATGGACAGAGAAGAAGAAATATCTTCCTATTCCTTTGAGTGAGCTCGACGCATCTCACGGCACACTGACACAAAACGACTATTAATATAAAGACTCAAGCAATTATGAAACATAACATATTCAGCAAGGCACTCCTCATCGCTGCCACAGCAGGGTTGGCACTCAGCGCGTGCAGCCCAGAGGACTTCGACGGCGTATCAGAGGCAGGACTGCCACTGGCAGAGAACGCAAAGGTGACTGCCAGCGTCGACGACGAGACCAACACAGTAACCTTCAATATGGAGGGTGACGGCATCTACCCCATGTGGTACATTCCTGTTGACGGCAAGGAAGTAACCAAGACCCCCGTCTACTCCACCGTCAACCCACTGCAGAAGATATGGGTCAATTCGGGCGACTATAAGGTTTACTACCGTGTGGGCAACCGCAACGGTATGTCGCAGGGCATGGGCGAGACCACATTCCACGTCACCAACACCCTCGTCGACTTCAACGAGATCGTAGGCAAACTGTCGGGCAAGGAGTGGCGCATCGCCGCCACCGAACCCGCCCATCTGGCGTGCGGACCTTCAGGAACCGATGGCACTGGGGATTATCAGGCTGGACCCAACGAGAAGGCAGAATTCGGTGTGTACGACGACCGACTCACCTTTGGCTCCGACTACAGCTACACCTATAATCCAGGTGCTGGCGGAACCATGTATGTCAACAAAGGCTGCTCCCTCTTCCCCGACCATCATCAGGGCACCGAAGACTACATGGTGCCTGTCAGCGAGCAGCACAGCTCTTACCAGCTCAGTGTCAAGGGCGACGACCTCTACCTCATCATGCCTGCCAACACCTGCTTCCCCTACATCCCAGCCGACGCAGCCTATAACGGCGAGCTCCGTCTGCGTGTAGAGAGCATTACCGGCAGCACCATGGTGCTCGTATGGGACGATGGCAACATAGCATGGCACTACATCCTCACCTGCGCCAGCGAGGGCTTCCAGGGCTTCAACTCCAACAGCGACTGCAACATGTGGAAGAACTGCCAGTTCAACAACGAGTTCTACTATGCACCGGGATGGGCACCGATAGACAACCCAACCGTCACCGAGAAGAACGGTGCCTACACCATCGAGCTGCCTACAGCAACCACCGAACAGTGGCAGGCACAGGTCAAGTTCCTCACCGACATGACCACTAACGCGGTTACCAAGTACGACTTCTCTTGCAAGCTCGTTTCCACCACCGATCATCCAGGCGTCACCCTCAAGCTCGTCAAGACCGGCGACGACGACAGCTTCTACTTTATGGAGCGCATCGACCTGAAGGCCAACCAGGAAGTTCTCTTCTACCGCAGCGACATGGATGGCATCGACATGGACAACGTCACCTTAGTCGTCGACGGCGGAGGCAATGCCGACAACACCAAGCTCACCATCAGCAACATCGACCTGCAGGAGCATATGTGCGACGGCGTGGAGGCACCTGCCGAGGAAGAGGACAAGACCGTGTACAACTACAACAGCGCTTCCAACATCTGGAAGAGCCATGTGGACGACAAGGGCGACGCTGGCTTCAGTACCTTCTTCTACTATGCACCAGGATGGGCCGAGATAGCCGCTCCCGATTTCACTGCCGACAACGGCCATTACACCGTTGAGCTGCCTACAGCGACCTTCTTACAGTGGCAGGCACAGGTTCACCTCATCACCGACATTCCGGGCGAGGCTGACACGCCTTACGACTTCTCGTGCAAGTTCCTGGCTAAGAAAGACATCAAGGGCGTAACCGTGAAGATAACAGACACGAGCAGCGATGATAACTTCTTCTTCGTCAACACCTACGACCTGAAGGCTGGCGAGGAATATCAGGTCAAGGTTCCTGCCAGCATCCTCAAGGTCGGTGCGGCCGATGCCCTCAAGTTTGTATTCGACTTTGGAGGAAATCCAGAAGGCGAGAAGGTAGAAATCTACGATATCATCTTCCAGAAAACTGCTCAGTAATTTCATCAAAACTCAAGTTTCTCAGGTGAGGAATTCATGGGAATTCCCCCTGAAAACTTGAACAACAAACAGACTAACATGAAAAAGATAATGATTTTTAGCGCAATATTCGCTGTTGCTATAAGCCTCAGCGCTTGCAGCAACAACGAAACCGACATCAGCTATGCCTCTGCCGAAACCATCACCCTCTCTTCCACCACACTGAACTTTGAGAAGGCAGGAGGCACACAGACCGCCGAGGTGGAGAGCACACACGAGTTTGCCGCCTATTCCAATGACAGCTGGATCAAGGTGACACCCACCAATCCCGTAGGCAAGAAAGCCACCATCACCGTCACCGTGGGCGAGAACCAGGGCGCTGAGCGCACTGGCAACATCACCATCTGGTCGGGTGGCTCACGCCAGAACATCACCGTCACCCAGGCCAAGGGCGGACAGAACATCACCTGCCCCATCGAGGGCTACAACCTCGTATGGAACGACGAGTTCAGCGACAACGAATTGGGACCAGACTGGACTTACGAGATCAAGCCAGCCGGATGGGTGAACAACGAGCTGCAGAACTACGTGCGCGAGGACCAGGTGGCACAGGTTTCCAACGGAACACTGAAGATCAACCTCCTCGACGATGGCGGCACCATCAAGAGCGCTCGTCTCTACGCTCGTGAGTCCACAGGTTGGAAGTACGGATACATCGAGGCAAGCATCAAGCTCCCTAAGGGCAAGGGCACATGGCCCGCATTCTGGATGATGCCTGTCAATTGGCAGAAATGGCCTGGTGATGGCGAGATCGACATCATGGAGTCTGTGGGCTACGACCCCGACGTGGTTGTTTCCACCATCCACTGCACTAAGTACAACAACACCGGCACAACCATCGAGTCTGCCCGCCGCAAGATCAGCAACTCACAGACCGAGTTCCACACCTACGGCATGGAGTGGACAGCAGAATACATGACCTTCTATGTGGATGGCGAGGAACTCCTCACCTATCGCAACGACGGCAGCGGCAAGGAGGCATGGCCTTTCGATGCAGCCTTCTACCCCATCCTCAACCTCGCCTGGGGCGGTGCCTGGGGCGGCGGCCAGGGCTTAGACCCATCATGCCTCCCAGCCACAATGGAGGTGGACTACGTTCGCGTATTCCAGAAGTAAATTTTCCCTGCATCTCATTAAGGAGATTTTTCAGGAGTTAAAGAAGTTAAGAAGTTAAGGAGTTAAGACATATGCTTTGTTGTTTAAAAACAACGCCAAAATACAGTTGTCTTAACTTCTTAACTCCTGAGAAAACTCCTTAACTCCTTTAATTAAACCCTCAAGACATTTGTCTTAACTCCTTAACTTCTTTAACTCCTTAACTCCTGAAAAAAACCTTTAACTCCCGAAAAAAACCTCAACTATCGTTATTTTTTGCTTTGTTCTTGCGTATTTTTAAAAATTTTCATATTTTTGCAGAAAAACAGCAAAAACCTGAAAATGAAGAAAGCCAAACAAAGCCTAAAAATCATCCTTACTACGCAACTTTTCCTTGCGCTGTCAGTTCTCATAGGTCATGCACAGACCCCAGAGAGCGTCGACTCCCTGCTCCACTGCATCGACGAGGCGATAGACCACTCTGCCCAATACGTCAGCCGCAAAGAGCAGCGCATCCGACAGCTGCAGCAACAGCTCTCGCAAGCCAAAAACCTCCACGCCGAATACCAACTCTCCTATCGGCTCTACGAAGAGTACACGCCCTTCGTCAACGACTCTGCCATCATCTACCTCAAACGCTGCATCGAGATAGCCCGGAAGACGGGCAAGCCGTCAGAAGTAGGCAAGTGCCAGGCACTCATCGCCATCCGCTGCTCCAGCACAGGCAAGTTCATCGAGGCTCTCAACACCCTCAGCGCCATCGACACCACGCATCTTGACAACATTGCCAAGGGCACGTATTACATGGCCTACAACCACGTGTACGGCGAAATCATCTATTACCGCAATCCCATCACCCCTGAGGCGCAATACGGCGTCATGGCAGCCCAATACCGGCAAAAGATGTATGCTGTCCTTCCCCGCACCAGCAATCCCGTATTCCAATATCGTGAGCTCGACGCCCTCAATGCCCACGACAATCGGGAAGCCATACGCATCAACGACCAGTGGCTCAGCCACGTAGAGAAAGGATCGCATCCCTACGCCCTCGTCACCCTCTACCGCTATCTGGCATACAAGGCAGAGAACGACTCCACCCACATGATGTACTGGCTGGCAGAATCAGTCCTCACCGACATCAGGAACGGCGTCATGGACCAAGGATCCATGTGGGAAATGGCCAACCAACTCATGGGCCTCAACGATGTCGACAGAGCCTACAAGTACATCAGTTTCAGCAGCATCTGCGCCAACCGCTTCGGCTCACGACAGCGCCTTGCCCAGATATCGCCCCTGTTGTCGGTCATCGCCAAGATGTACAAAGACGAGAACGACCAGTACAACAGGCGACAGAACTATACCCTCTGCATCATCAGCATCCTGGCGTTGATGCTCCTCATCGGTGTGTTCTACGTCAGCCGACAGCGCCATAAACTCGCCATCGCAAGAGACGACCTCGCCAAGACCAACCGCCAGTTGTACGAGCTCAATGCACAGCTCAAGTCGCTCAACGAGCAGCTCTCCATCACCAACAGCCAGCTCTCTGTGGTCAACCACGAACTCACCGACGCCAACCGTGTCAAGGAAGAGTATGTGGGACGTTTCATGCGCCTCTGCTCCATCTATATCAACAAGATAGAGGATCTGCGCAAGAGAGTGCACAAGAAGCTGAAGACACGCCAATATGACGAGTTGTACGAAATGACACGTCCACAGGACTTCAAGGAAGAGGACTTAGAGGAGTTCTATACCAACTTCGACTCTGCCTTTCTCCATCTCTTCCCCCATTTCCTCGATTCCTTCAATGCCCTGCTGCGCCCTGAAGAGCGCATAGAACAGCCCAAGAAGGACCAACTCTCCACGCCTATTCGCATCTTCGCCCTTATCCGATTGGGCATCACCGACAGCAGCAAAATAGCGGAGTTCCTGCATTACAGCGTCAACACCATCTACAACTACAGGGCACATATCAAGAAAGGTGCCATCAACGACAAAGACTCCTTCGAGGAGGATGTAAGGAAGATTGGAACGTACTAAAGAGAGGGGAATTTTCCCCTCGACAGACCCCAAAATGCGAAAATGACTAATGACTAATGACTAAACTTTCATGTATGGAAGTTAGAGAAGTGAAAGGCAGTCATGTACTCATGTCAGGATTTTTGCCAAAATCAGAATTCATCGAAAATCGAATTTGACCAAAATGACTTTGACCAAAATGACACACTTTGTAAGTTTTACAATCAAAGTCGAAAAAGCAGTCATTTAGTCATTAAGTCATTAGTCATTAAGCGAAAAAAGTTAAGTCAATAATCCACTATAAAATATAATATTATAT